>CAZNBK010000072.1:0-10026 GCA_964571105.1 uncultured Desulfovibrionaceae bacterium | reverse complement strand
CAAGCGGGTAAGAATCTCCATCTTGCCGGTGATCATTTCCTTGAAGGTGAACAGTTCGTCTATGGACAGATTGAGAGTTTCAGCCGCATCCATGGGGCTGACTTCCCGGGTTTCCAACTTGTCGAACAACTCGCGGATTTCTTTCTGGCTTTTGCCCGTGGCCAGGATATAGGCGTGTAAATCGCGCTGGCAGTTGTGCATCTGGCGCACATAGTCTTCCACGGTTTCAATGATGCGGTCTACCAGAGTTTTTTCCAGTTTGATATCGCGCAGGCGTTCCACGATTTCTTCTTTGAAATCCATAATTTCGCGCTGCAAATTGGCCACTTTTTTGTCCATGCGGCAGCACTCATCCAGCTTGGTGTAGATCTTGCGCTTCTTTTTGAAGGTCTGCTTGATCTCTTCCAAAAGCAGGATAACGCGCTGGCGCTGGTTCATTTCATCTTCGCTGGGATCGTCTTCTTCAATGGTTTTAACCACATCCTTGAGTTTGATGCGGTTTTGTTTGAGGTCTTCGCCCACATTTATGATTTCTTCAACAGCCACGGGCACTTCCACCAGGGCGTAAAGCACGTCCTGCTCGCCGGTTTCAATGCGTTTGGCAATAAGCACTTCACCTTCGCGGTCGAGCAGGGGCACGGCGCCCATTTCCCGCAGGTACATGCGCACCGGATCGGTGCTGCGCGAGGAATAATCGGCGCTTTCTTCGTCTTCGCCGATTTCCAGAGAGGTTTCCAGCGGCGCTTCTTCATCGGGCTCGGCAGCGGTCACGGTGATGCACTTGGCTTCTTTTTCCGTGTCCACAATGGCTATGTCAAAGGAATCGAATATACTGATAATCTCTTCAATCTGTTCAGGGGAATTCACTTCCGTGGGCAGCGCTTTGTTCACTTCTTCAAAAGTGAGGTAGCCCACGGTTTTGCCCTTGGCGATGAGATTCTTGATTTGCTGAATTTCTTTCATATTGCTCATAGATTCCTCAGTTGATCGTTCATGGCCTTAATGGCCTGCATCACTTCGCGCTCTTCATCCTCGCCTTCGGTGCGGCGCAACACGCCTTTATACGTCCGTTGACGCTGTTTGGCAATTTCTCTTTGGATTCCAACGCGAATATCTTCTAAAACTTCATTTTTCTTGGCTTGGGGCAAGGGGTCCAGAGCTTTGCAGCGTACCCAGAATGCCTTTTCCTCAGCTGTGAAATTTTCCAGGGCCAGCTCCGGTCCGTGCAGCAACAGCTTATCCCAGAGGCTTTGTACAAACGGCGTGGCAACGAGAATCTGCGCGCCGTGCTCGGCCAGTTCCGGCAAGTGCTCGGGGAAACAGGCCAAAAAATGGATAAGTTCCCGGCCTTTGGCTTCCACCGGGTTCATCAGGCCCGGCCTGCCGTTGCCTTCGCCCGTGCCTTGTCCCAGGCTGCCGCGCGGGGCGTCATTTTTGCGCGTTGCTGCGCTTCCCGGGTTGGCCGCAGTTAACTTGCGGCTCATCTGGGTCCGGATCTGGGCCTCGTCCAGATCAAGCCCCCGGCAGAGGGCGGAAGTAAAGCGGCTGACCAGCTCCGGCACGGCAACCTGCTGCAAAAAATTCTTAACCCAGTCCACCCGGTCGCGCGGCGCAAATTCCCGTTGCAGGGCATCAATGCAAAAGGCCAGCCCTTCGGGCGCAGCGCGGCGTAAAGCTTCAAAGGCTTCCGGGCCTTGTTCCTTCAAAAGGCTGTCGATGTCTTCTCCCTCGGGCAGCAGTACCACTCGGCAATCCAGCCCGCGGGTCAAAATCATTTCTGCGCTGCGCAGTGCAGCCTTGCGCCCGGCTGCGTCACCGTCGAAAATCAGCTCCAGGTGTGAACAAAATCCGCCCAGACGTTTGACCTGGTCCGGGGTGAGCGCAGTGCCCAGCACCCCGCAGGAGTTGGCAAAGCCGAACTGGTGCAGGGTGATGACGTCAAGATACCCTTCCGTCAGCAGCACGGATTTGGCCTGGGAAATTGCCCGCCGCGCCTGGTACAGCCCGTACAGGTGCTCGCCCTTTTTATAGATGGGCGACTCCGGGCTGTTGATATACTTGGCATCATCACCGGCCGGGTCCACAATGCGTCCGCCGAAAGCCACGGTTTGCCCGGCCAGATTTTTGATGGGGAACATCAGCCTGCCCCGGAACCGGTCGTAGGGGCGACCGCCTTTTTCACGCGACACGGATAAAAGTCCGGCCTGCACGGCATCCTGGGCTTTCAGCCCTGCCCGGTCCAATTCATCGGCCAGGCCCTGCCATTGCGGCAATGACCAGCCCAGGGCAAATCCGGTCATCATTTCCGGGCTGATTTTCCGGTCCGCGATATACTGGCGCACATTTTCCGCCTGCGGAGCTTGCAGGTTGCGGCTATAATAATTCTCGGCCACTTCATGCATCTTTTGTATGGCCCGGCGCAGGCGCACGGCTTCGTCATCTTTGGGGGAGCGTCCGGAATAAGCCTGAATCTCCACCCCGGCCATATCGGCCAGTTGGGCCAGCCCGTCTTTGAATTCCAGGCCGTTGATGCGGCAATAAAAATCAATAAGGTCGCCCGAAGCCTGACAGCCGAAGCAATAAAAGAAACCTTCGTTTTCGTTGATGGAAAACGAGGGTTTGGTCTCGTTATGGAACGGGCAGGGCGCAACCCAGCGACCGCCGCCGGAATGGCGCAGTTGCATATATTTTTTGGCGATGTCCACAAGGTTCAGCTTGGCTTTGACCGCCTGGGCCGTGCTCACGCCTTGGTTTCGGGTCTGGGTTGCCATGTGCGCCTGATATTCAAACTCGCAGTGTTTAATTACAATATTATAATCACTTATAATCACTAGAGCGGTTTGGCTTTAAAATGTTGCAAAACTCAAATGCCAAATGCTGTCATTGGAGCCAAAAGGCAAAAACACATTTCCCTTATAAATGCACAAAATCTATGGCGATTTTGCGAAAGGCACGCGCTGCTTAGCCTTATCGTATACCTCTCGGTCGTACGTCCTCGACACGAGAGGGCCGCTTACAAAAAAGCGCCTCCAGCGGCGGAGCAGCCGTTGCCCGAGTGCGCAAGCAAACAAGGGTTGCGGATGAGGTCCGCAGAGCGTTCGTTTTTGTTTCGCTCACGCGCGGACGCCGCTTCGCGGCGCCAGAGCATTTTATCAATCATATAATTTCAAGGTTAAAATGCTCTAATTTAAAATTCCCAAGGCTCTAAGACAGGTCTTGCCGAGTTCGATGCGTTCTGCCAGGTTAGCATCCAGGCTCAGGGAAATGTTGAGGGCAAAAGCGTACACCTGGTCATCTTTTTCCACCCAGCCGACCCACCAGCCCACAGCGTTGTGCATGTCCGTGCCTGTTTTCGCATACAGCGACCATTCCGGTGTTTTTTCCACAAGGCTTATCTCCCGCACCGCCACATGCACGGCGTCCGGCAGCGGCAGATCATAGCGGGCCAGCCTGCTCAAAAAAACAGCCTGCTCCACCGGGCTGATCCGCAGCGGACCGTCCAGCCAGAATCGGTCCACAACCTCACCGGTGTCCTGGTTGCCGTATTCCAGAAGGGCCAGATGCTCGCGCATGCTTTCCAGGCCGATGCGCCGGGCCAGTTCCTGAAAAATCGGCACGTTGGAGACTTTTATGGCTTCCCGCAAGCTCATGTCCCGCTCCCAGGCGGTAAACGGCTGTGGTTCCCCGCCGTAGGGCAAAATTTCATCCACATCGGCCACCGCATCCACGGCCAAGCCGATCAGGGCATGGGGAATTTTGAACGTGGATGCCGGCAGAAATGCTGCTTCGGCCCGCTGCCGGTCAATGCCGGTCAAGGTGTCTGTGTCCGGGTTATAAACGACAAACGTGCCGTTCTGTCCGGTCTTGGAAAAAACAGCCGCCAGCTCCGGACTTTCCCGCCATTCCGAAGCCAGGGCCGGAGAGCAGGCCATGAAGAATAATAAAATTGGAAGACAAACGTAGTGTTTCATGCGGAGATACATCTTTTGTTTTTCACGTACCGTTTTTGCTGCCGCTGTGCACGGCTTGCTGTTGTACGGCGGCTGCCAGGGACCCGGAGTCCTGGTTATTTCAGCTGCACCAGGGTAACGCCGTCACCGCCGTGGTCTTCATTGGCCACATTAAAGGCATGCACTCCTGGGAAATCCTTCAAAAAAATATGCACTTCCCGGCGCAGTGCCCCGGTGCCGCGACCGTGGATGATTTCCAGATTATGCACCCCCCGCAGCAGGGCCTGATCCAAAAAATAGGCCAGCTCGGCCAGGGCCTGGTCAGCGGTCTGGCCGCGCAGATCAATGCGCAGGCCCGGTGTAAAATCAGCGCTGTCCAGAGCTTCCGGCTCCGATGCGGGCGCGTCCGGTGAAGATGTAGTTGTTGCAGTTGATTTGCCGGATTTTTGGCCTTTGGCATAGCCCTCTCGGTCTCGCGTTCTGGCGGGAGCAGCCGTGCCCGCAGCAGGCCCGGAAGGCGGCGCGACTTCGTGTTCATCCACCCACATGGACACTCCGTTAAAGTCTAATTTAAGCCTTGATTTGCGCTTGTCCAGCTCTTCAATGACGCCGTTACGGTTCCAGGGCAAATAAAGCACGGGTTCGCCCGGAAGCAGGGTGTCAATGTTAAAGGCCGGTAAGGCCTGGCGGGGTGGGGCCTGGGTGTCGCCGAGAGCGGCCACCTGTGTTCTGGCCTTGGCCATATCTTTCATGGCCTGCTTGGCGCTGATGCGTGACGACTTCCATTCGGCAAGGATTGCTTGCGACTGGCGCTGCATGTTTTCCAGCAACCGGCTGCGTTCGGCAGCAAATTTTTCTTCCAGCGCGGCTTTTTTAGCGGCAAATTTGTCCTGCTCCCGGCGCAAGGTCGCAAGCTCCTGTTCGCGTTCCAGGGCGAGGCTGTTCAGGCGATCCAAGAGAGACGCCGTGTCTTCGCCGCCTTGCAGCAGGTTGCGTTCCGCGCGGCGCAAAATGGTTTCCGGCAGGCCGTGCTTACGGGCCACATCCAGGGCCAGGCTGGCGCCGACCTGATCGTAGATCAATTTATACAAAGGTTTTTTTGAGCCTGGATCAAAAAGCACGGAGGCCGCCCGCACTTCCGGCTGCGACAGCGCGTAGGCTTTCAGCGACGGAAAATGGGTGGCAGCGGCCACATGGCCGCCCGCTTCCATAATGGCGTCCAGCACTGCCTGCGCCAGGGCCGCGCCTTGCGTGGGGTCGGTGCCCGCGCCGAATTCGTCCAGAATAACCAGGGCGTCTTTGTCGATGTGCGGCCAGGCTTTGGCCAGGTGCTCAATCTGGGCTGTATAGGTGCTCAGGCGGTCATCCAGGCTTTGTTCATCGCCGATAAAGGCAAATATGCGCCGCCACAGAGGCAGCGTGCTGCCCGGCCCGACAGGCACGGGCAGGCCGCACAGGCCCATGAGGGCAATGAGCCCCATGGTTTTGAGGGCCACTGTTTTACCCCCGGCATTGCCGCCCGATAAGATCAGGCCGCGCTGGCCGGGTTTAAGCTCGATATCCACGGGGATTACTTCCCCGGCGGGCAGATTCAGGGCCAGCAGCGGGTGGCGGGCATTTTTGAGCAGCACCGGAAAATCTTCCGCAAACCCGGCGATCCTGCCGTCAAAGGCGGCGGCCAGCCCGCACAGGGCCAGCAACACGTCCAAATCGCGCAGAAAATTATAGCCGGACTCAATTTTTCCCTGTTCTTGCCGGACGAGATTGGTCAGATATTCAAGAATCTTGCGCTCTTCTTCCTGCTCCTGGCGCTTGAGGCTTTGCAGGTCGTTGTTGAGTTCAACCAGGAAATACGGCTCAAAGTAAAAGGTTTCGCCGGTCTGGGAATAATCATGAATGATGCCTTGCAAGCGGCCTTTAAAGTTTGATTTGAAAGGCAGGACATAACGGTCCGAGGACAAGGTCATGAACTCATCCTGCAGGTACTGGGAAATGTTGTGGGTGCGGGCAAATTCCTTGACCTTGACCGCGCATTGCCGGTGGATGCCGCGCATCTGGGTGCGCACGAGCATCAGTTCGGGCGAACTTTCGTCTCTGATCAGCCCGTCGTCGGAAATACAGCGCAAGAGCGCGCTTTCCGTGGCTTCCGGAAAGTCGTAGCCCGTGGCCAGGTCCAGGAGCAGGGGCCAGGGAGAGTCTTCCCTGCGGTCAAGAATGGCCTCACGCCCGGCCTTGATTTGCGCCAGCACTTTGCGCATGGCCCACAGGCCGTCCAGGTCCAGCAGGGCGGCGCGACCGGATAAAAAGGCGAACATGCCCGCTAAATCGGGGAAGGCGTGGAGCTTATAGCCGGTAACTTCCGACCAGTGCCTGGCCTGCTCGAACAAATGCCCGCGATGATCAAGCTCGGACAAGTTTGCACAGGGGGCCAGCTCATACACAGCGGCGCGTCCGGCATCGGACACGGTGAAGCCGGCCAGATGCTCCAGCAGCTTGTCAAACTCCAGGGCCAGAATGGTTCTTTGTTCCATAAATTATCGGATAACGGAAAAGCGGCTGAGGCAAGCGCCATCCCCGCATATCCGCTTGTTTTGCGGTGCTGTTTTTTATTCGTTTGCTGCAACCCGAAAAAGCGGGGCGGCGCTGCGCCTTATTTGCCGGTCAGCTTGGCCTTGACCATGTCGCTCACGGCTTTGCCGTCCACTTTGCCTTTGTGGTCGGCCATAATGGCGCCGATAACCTTACCCATATCCTGCGGGCTGGAGGCATTGACTTTGGCAATGGCGGCGTTCACCACTGCGGCCAGCTCGTCGCCTTCCAGGAATTTGGGGAGGTAGCCGCGGATAACTTCCAACTCGGCCTTTTCCTTGTCGGCCAGGTCCTGCCGGTTGCCGGCCTCGAACTGGGCGATGGAGTCTTGGCGCTGCTTGGCCTGCTTGAGAACGATGTCCACGACTTCTTCTTCGGTGACGTCGCGGCGCTTATCCACAGAGGTATTTTTGATGGCGGTCTTGATGTGGCGCAGCACGGCCAGGCGCACACTGTCCTTGGCTTTGTAAGCGGTAATGTAATCCTGTTCGATGCGGGAAATGAGCGACATGATAAAGACTCCATGCGTTGTGAATACAAGATCTGATCAGAATAAACACAATACGGGAAACCCACCGAGGCGGATTTCCCGTATGTAAATGCGAAGAAGTCCGGGGTTAGCTCCCCAGTTTTCTGATTTTTTTAAGCAAACGCTTGCGCGCCGCAGCCTTTTTCTTTTTACGCTGCACCGACGGTTTTTCGGCCTTTTCCACCTGCTTTTTGAACTTGCGCAGAGCAATGTCAAAGCTGTGATCGCCGTCTTCAATATATACGCCTGGCATGGTGAATCACCTCCTTTTCCGAAAAATGAGCGGGTGGCCTCCTTAGGGAATCCTCCCGGCAAGAGTGGCTGCCTACCACGGCTCACAAAAAAAGGCAAGCATGATTTGCCATGCCTGCCTTTTTTATTCACACAATTGTTAGCGTTGGCCTGACTTGCCGCCATGTTCCCGCTTAAGCTCAAGCAGGGATTTGAGTACGGCCAGGGTTGCGCCTGCTCCCAAAACAATAACCAGCGCATAGAATATGCCGAAAAAAATCGCGTATTCCGGCTGCTGCCAGGGAATATCCCAGGGCAGACAGCTGCGCGGAGCCTCAGCGGGGAGCATATGCTTATAAAAAAACTATTTCACGGATTCTTTCAGGTTCTTGCCGGGGCGGAATTTGACCACCTTGGAAGCGGGAATCTGAATAACGGCACCGGTGCGCGGATTGCGGCCTTTCCGGGCCTTGCGGGTTTCGACGGAGAAGGCGCCGAAGCCGGTCAAGGTGAGCTTACCGTCCTTGGTAAGAGCCACTTTCACCGCGTCCAAGAAGGCATTGAGGGAGCGCTCGGCGCTGGCTTTGGTGATATTGGCCTTTCCAGCGATCTTGCTAACCAATTCAGCTTTAGTCATAAGTCTTTCCTCCTAATGGGTTGAATCCACACAAAATTGACACTATGCTACGCTTATAGAAAAAAACAGCAATTTATTGCTGATTTACCCGATAAATACGCCTAATGGCCGTGTATGTTTCATTGCTAATCAGATTCCGCCCTGCTTGTCAACCCCTGCCATTACTGGAAAAGCGTGCTGCTTAAGGACTGGAATTGGGTCGGGTTCAATTCTTCCGGGCGGAGCGTTAGAGACAAATCCTGTGATTCAAACCAGTTAGCCACGCTTTCCGAGAGGTATGGCCGCAAAATTGTGCCCAGCTGTTTTCGTCTTTTTTGAAAACAAATTTTTAATAATTTTTCCAAGGAAGCCATATTGCCGGTAAATCCATGGGAAAGCGGTGTTAATTTTAGTACCTGCGACCAGACTTTTGGCGGAGGGAAAAACACCGACGGCGAGACATCAATGACTTTGCGGGCTTCAACAAAGCTTTGCACCCACACGGACAGAGCGCCGTAAGTCTTGCTGCCCGGCGCGGCAGTAATCCTCTGGGCCACCTCTTTTTGAACCATGAGCACAGCCGCGCTGAATCGGCGGCTGCGGCTGACCATATCCCAGATAAGCGGCGAGGCGACATTATAAGGAAGATTGCTGATGATCTTCCAAACTTGCCCCTGCTCGTGCCCGGCATCCAGGCGTTCCCAGGCGAAATTCAGGGCATCGCCGTTCACGGCCAGGCAGTTGAGGCCGGACTCGGCGCAGGCCCCGGATTGTACGGAAACCCAATGCCGGTCTTTTTCCAGCAGCAAAAGCCCACACGGTTTTTGTGCGCCTTCGCGGATCAGGACGGTCAGGGCGCCCGCACCGGGGCCGATTTCTAAAACGTAGTCCTGCGCGCTGATATCCAGTGTCTCCACGATGCGTCGTGCGGTTCCCTGGTCTTTAAGGAAATTCTGGCCCAGGCTTTTTTTCAGCTTGGGCGTTTGCTCCGGCCCGGAAAAATACGGATTGTTCAAAATTCGGCCTGCGTCTGTTTATATTTTGTTAACCTGACGGCGTTTTTGGCGCCAAATCTGTTTTTTGCGGCGATAGCCGGTGATGGCATGGCGCGCTAAAAAATAGGCGATAATCGAACCGGGAATGCCCATAACCACGCCGCCTACCAGCATGACCAGAAACCAGTTCCAGCCTTGCTCAAGCATGACTGTCAGCTCCAGGTGGTCGGGGTTGAAGGGCGGCACTTCCCAGGGGATGACGGTTCTGCCCACGTAGTAGAGCATGAGGTAAAAGGGAATCATGTTTACCGGGTTGGAAATCCAGGTGCCCAGGGCTGCTGCAATTTTACTGCCGCGCACCGGAAAAGCCAGAGCCACGGCAACAATGGTCTGAAAGGGGATGATGGGCAGAAAACCGACAAACATGCCGGCCGCAAAGCCTATGGCCACATTGTGCACGGGCATTTCCTGGCGGACCAGTTTCAGGTAGGCGTAGCGGCAAACCCGTTTACACCTGGCCCACAGGTTATAGTGCTTTTTTTGCAGGGGCATGAGCCGGATTACTCCACCCGGTCAAAGGCGCGGAATTGCATGGTCAGACCGGCTCTGCCCTGCGAAGCCGAGCGCAGTTGGGTGGAGAAGCCGAAAGTGGCGCGCAAGGGCATTATCGCAGCTACCACCTTTCCGGCGGGAGCGTCGTCAACCCCTTCCACCCGACCGTTTTTAGCGGCAATCAGGCTGATGACATCGCCCAGATGCGCTTCGGGCACGGTAATATCCACATCCATTATCGGCTCAAGCACGGCGGGCGCGGCGGCTTCAAGGGCGTCGCGCAGAGCTCCCCCCGCAGCCATGTGCATGCCGATGGGGGAAGACACGCCGGGTTTGCGGGTCAGCGCGACAACCTCTACTTTGACGTCATCCACGGCATAGCCCAGCGCGCCGCTTTGCAGGGTATCGGTAAGCCCTTCACGCACGGCTTCCAGCCAGGCCGGGGGTATTTCTCCGGTGTCGGCGGTAATTTCCACCTGATTATTTGTGCCGCGCGGCAAGGGGGACACCCGCACGCCCACTTCGCCGTGGTGTGCGGCGCCGCCCAGATCGCGTTCAAACAGG
>CAZNBK010000071.1:2166-10026 GCA_964571105.1 uncultured Desulfovibrionaceae bacterium | reverse complement strand
CCGAGCGTATTCTGCTGCTGGCCCAGGGCATTCCGGACGTGCCGGACGATGTATATTTTTTCCTGGGCTTAATCGCCTATCAGGAAAAAAACAACTGGCGCGAAGCTGTGGGCCGTCTGGCTCAAATCAGAACCGACAGCCCCAATTTTGAACGCGCCCACCAACTGCGCTTACGCCTGCTGATGGATGAAAACCAGGACGACGAAGCCGCCCTGACAGCCAAAACCGCCCGCGACGCGCATCAAGATGAGCCCAAATACTGGATTATGGAAGGGCTTTTGCTGGCTTCCTTTGAGCGCTATGCCGAGGCCCTGGCCGTTCTGGATGAGGCTGCCGTGGCTTTTCGCGGCGACAGCGAAGTGCTTTTTGCCAAAGGCACGGTGCTCGAACAGGCAAATCGTCCGACCGAGGCCCTGGCCGTAATGGAAGAAATTATCCGCATCGACCCTCATCACGCCCAGGCTCTCAATTACATCGGCTACACCCTGGCCGAACAAAACCGCGACCTGGAGCGGGCCTTGGACTTATTGAAACAGGCCGACGATTCCATGCCCAACAGCCCGCACATCCTTGACTCTCTGGCCTGGGTGCATTACAGGCTGAAAAACTTTCAGGATGCCTGGCTGTATATTAACCGCGCCGTCGAGCTGGAAGTCAGCGAGCCGGTTATCTGGGAACATTTCGGCGACATTGCCAAAATGATGGGCTTAAAACAGGAGGCCCGCCAGGCCTGGCTTAAAGCCCTGGAAATGAAACCCGACAATGCGGTTGAAATTGAAGAAAAAGTTAAAAACCTTTAACTTCTGCCCCAGCTAAACTTTTACACGAGGCCTTTGTGCGAAATTTTAATCTGAATATCATTTTCCTCTGCCTGGTTGTCCTGCTGGCTTGCAGCGCAGGCTGCGCCCGCAAAACGCCCAGCACCATACTGCCGCAAACCCTGGCCGACGAGACAGAGGCCCGGGCGGTCTGGGATCGTTATCTGAATACCTTCGGCCATGAACCCGATGACCCTTTCAACATGGAAGCCTCCTTCCGCTATGTAAAACCTGACGGCGAAAGCCATCGCGCCACTTTGCGCATTTGGGGCAACGGGGCCTACCCCTACCGCCTGGACGCCCTGGCCGGTATGGGCAGCGTGGCCGCACAGATGCGTGACGACGCCAATTCGCTCATGATCTACATGCCTCAGGAAAACCGGGTATATATCCATACCGGTCCCGACAAGCCCGTGCTCGGCCTCAGCGGTATCGGCGTGCCCATCCCCTTTTCCCTGGCCGATCTGACCAGCATTCTTCTGGGCTACTATACGGAACTCTTCGGAACCAGCTACAGCCAGGCCTATTCCACGCATTCCAGCGCCATCCACTATGATCTGGACGGTGAAAAAATGCCCGGCTATCTGGTTTTAAACCAGGACGGCGAACCGGTCAGCTGGGTTTCCAAGGTTGAAGTCGGCTGGAAAATTTATTTCTATTTCGACAAACCCGCACCGGGCGCCCGCAGGCCGGAATTGGATAAAATGGTAGTCAACCACGCCCAGGGCTATGCGCTGACCTTGTGGTTCCGGGGGGTTGAAACGCCGTCCGAGCCTTACCCCAATAAACAATTGGAGCTTGTTCTCCCCAATGATGTGGAAAAACTGCCCATCCAGCAGATTGAAAACGAAGAGTCATAAACTACGGAAGAGTCATAAACTACGGGAGTTAACACCGTGAGCCGAATCATATATATTGCCTCCGATCATGCCGGGCTGCTGCTGAAGGCCGCGCTGCTTGAGCATCTGAACGCGTCCGGGCATACTGTGCAGGACCTGGGCACACACAGCAAGGACAGTTGCGATTATCCCGTGTTTGCGGAAAAAGTATGCGCTGCGGTGCTTGCCGACAAGTCGGCCCTGGGCATTCTCATCTGCGGCACCGGCATCGGCATGTCCATATCCGCCAACCGTCACAAAGGCATCCGGGCGGCGCTGTGCGCCACTGAGTTTCAGGCCCGCTATACCCGGCGGCACAATAATGCCAATATTCTCTGCCTCGGCGAACGGGTTACCGGGCAAGGCGTGGCCCTGGAAATCGCAGATGTTTTCCTGGCTGAAGAGTTTGAAGGCGGTCGCCACGCCAGACGCGTGGACATGCTGGATGCTTGAGGCGGTTATCGCCCGAGAAATTTTAATTGCCAAATGCTTTGGCGGCGTAAAACCAAGTGCGATACCTCCCGTGCCAATGGCTTGGGCGGATTTTTTCTTTGCGGTTACGAGCAATGGCCGAATGTTGCTTTCTCCGGCTTAAAGCTTTGTGGCACAACACTTTTAAACAAAATCTAACAGTTTTATAAACTCTGAGATTGCGCTTTGTACGCAGCGGGAGACGTTTTTATGCAGCTTTACAATACCGCCGGAAGGCACAAGGAAGAATTCATCCCCGTAAACCCGGGCAAGGTGGGCATATATGTTTGCGGGATTACCGCTTACGATTATTGCCACATCGGACACGCTCGTTCCGCCGTTGTTTTTGACGTCCTGACCCGCTATCTGCGCCATACCGGGCTGGATGTGACCTTTGTGCGCAACTTCACCGATGTGGACGACAAAATCATCAACCGGGCCAACCAGGAAGGCCTGTCCAGCCAGGAAGTTTCGGAAAAATACATCGCCGCCTTCCATGAAGATATGGACCGCCTGGGAGTTGAATGCCCCACGGTTGAACCCAAAGCCACGGAAAACATTCCGGAAATGATCAAGCTTTGCGAAGACCTCATCGCCAAAGACATGGCCTACCCCACGCCTTCCGGCGACGTGTACTACCGGGTGCGCGCATTCAAACAATACGGCAAGCTCTCTGGCCGGGATCTGGATGAAATGCAGGCAGGCTCGCGCATCGCGCCTGGCGAGGAAAAGCAGGACCCGTTGGACTTTGCCCTCTGGAAAGGGGCCAAGCCCGGTGAGCCCGCCTGGGAAAGCCCCTGGGGAAAAGGACGGCCCGGCTGGCATATCGAATGCTCGGCCATGAGCGCAAAGTATTTACCCCTGCCCCTGGATATTCACGGCGGCGGGCAGGACCTGGTTTTCCCCCACCATGAGAATGAAATCGCCCAGACCGAAGGGGCTTGCGGCTGTGAATTCGCCCGCTACTGGGTCCACAACGGTTTTGTGCAGGTGGACTCTGAGAAGATGTCAAAATCTCTGGGCAATTTCAAAACTATTCGGGATATCCTCGAATCTTACCTGCCGGAAACCTTGCGCTGGTTCCTGCTGGCCCGGCAATACAGAAGCCCCATAGATTTCACCGGCGAAGCCATCAACGACGCGGAAAAAAACCAAAGGCGCATTTACGAGATTTCTCTGGCCGCTCAGCAAGAGCTGAACAACGCCAAACGCAGTGGTGAAAAACTCCCCGAAGATATCCGCAAGGAGTTTGAGCAGTTGGTCGCGGCCTGGAATGCGGCCATGGACGAAGACTTGAACACTGCTGCGGCCATGGGGCACATTTTCAGCATTATCCGCCTCATTTCCCGAGTGCTGGACGATAAAACCCTGCGGCGCTGCGCCGATACCCCCGAGCTGCTTCTGGCTTTTGACCGCGAACGTCAAATCTGGCACAAGGTGCTGGGGCTTTGCGGCCAGGAACCGGCCAAATTCCTGGCTGAGCTGAAGGCTATCCGGCTTAAGCGCATGGGGCTTGAGGCCGCGGCCATCGACCGCTTGGTCAATGAACGCCAGGCCGCCCGCGTAGCCAAAGACTTTGCCAAGTCTGACGCCTTGCGCGACCAGCTCAAAGACATGGGCGTTGAAGTGCGCGACACCCCGCAAGGCGTGGTTTGGGATTTGCTGTAAGCAGCGTCCAAATCCTGCACCTGCCGGGTAAATTAGCATTTTTCCCGTCTGACGAAAGCTGCCTGTGGTTTTTTGCGCAGCGGGAAGCGCTGGCGAAGTAACCGCCAGGGCAGCCCCCACAAGGGGGAACACGCTGGAAATTATTAAAAACAGCCCTTGGCGCAGGATTAAGCCATGAGCATAATTGCGCATCATCTCATCAGTTTGTTTTGCCGCAGCCTGCTGGGCGCAGCCCTGGCCATTACCCTGACCATCGGTCTGGTGCTTGGACCAGCGCCTGCGGCAGAAGCTTTTCTGGGGCGTGTTACCCTCAGCGATGAACTGGAGTTGGGCCGTAAATTCAGCGTCCTGGTCAAGTCGCAGTTGCCCCTGGTGGATGACCCGGAAATCAGCAATTATGTCATCGGCATAGTCAATCGGCTGGTCAGCAGCATCCCGCCGCAGCCATATAACTTTGAAGTCAACGTCATCAGGGCCAGGCCGGTTAACGCCTTTGCCTCGCCCGGCGGTTATGTTTTCGTATTCACCGGGCTGATTTTGGCCATGCAGAACGAATCGCAGGTTGCCGGAGTGCTGGCGCACGAACTGGCCCACGTCACCCAGCGGCATATCGCCCTGCGTATTGAACGCGGGCAAATGATCGGCCTATTGTCAACCATTCTGGCTCTGGGGGGCCTGTTCATGGGCGGCAGCGGCGGTCCGGCCACCATGGCCGGAGCCATGGCCGCCGGGCAGGCGGCCATGCTCAACTACAGCCGAATAGATGAAGCCGATGCCGACAATGTCGGCTTGAGCTACCTGGTGGCCGCCGGTTACCGTCCCGAAGGCATGTATGAGTCTTTTGAGCGCATCCGGGCCAGCAGCTACGGCGGCAGTATTCCGCAGTATCTGAGCACTCACCCGGATATTACCGAGCGCATCCGGGAAATCAGCAGCCGAGTAATGAGTCTGCCCTCAGCCGAGCACCCGATTGTAGAAGACAACCTGCCCTTTTTACGCATTCAAACCCTGGTCAGGGCCAAATTCTCCGACGCCAGGGAAGCCCTGGCCTATTTCAGTAAAGACACCCTTCTGCCCCCATACCTGCGCAATATGGGCCTGGGCATCTGCAATGCCCGCATCAACAGCGTGGCCAAAGCCAGGGAAGCCTTTGCCGCCGCCCTGGACGAAGCGCCCAATGACCCCATAGTCTGGCGCGAGGCCGGTATTTTTCACTTTAACAAAGGCAGCCAGGATCTGGCCGGAAATTATCTGAGCCGGGCCGCGGCCATGAGTCCCTATGACTACGAAGCCTCGTTTTATTATGCCCGCCTGCTGCTGGAGGATGGCAACCCCACTGCCGCTTTCAGCCAATTTGAAAACGTGCTCCGTTTTCTGCCGGAGTCTTCCGAGGCGCATTACCACTACGGGCGGGCTTTGCTCGGGCACGGCCAGCCTTTTTTGGGCAACTTGCATATTGCCTATAGCGGCTTATATGAGAATGACCGCCGCAAGACGGAGAATTTCATGGACCAGGCCAAAGCCAAGATAACCTCGCCGCAGGAGCAGGCCCGCTTTGACCGCTTTGAGGAAATTTACAAAGAACGATCTGAGTTTTGGAACAACTAGAGCGCTTAAAGTCCAAAACCACAGAGCCCGCCCCTAAACATAAAGGTTAAGTATTGCTATGGATATGAAAGGAACCACTATTTTAGGCATTGTCAGAAACGGAGAAGCCGTTTTGGCCGGTGACGGCCAGGTAACCCTCGGGCAATCCGTGGCTGTCAAGCATACCGCCCATAAGGTGCGGCGTCTGTATCAGGACCGTATCTTGGCCGGATTTGCCGGGGCCACGGGAGACGCGTTTACCCTGTTTGAACGCTTTGAGGCCAAACTCAAGGAGAGCGGCGGCAACCTGGTGCGGGCCAGCGTGGAAATGGCCAAAGATTGGCGGACGGATAAATATCTGCGTCGCCTTGAGGCCATGCTGCTGGTGGCGGATACGGAAAATCTGCTCATTCTTTCCGGCGCGGGTGATGTAATCGAACCCGATGACGGCATCGCGGCCATCGGCAGCGGCGGTATGTATGCCCTGGCTGCGGCCAGAGCGCTCAGCAGGCACACCGAGCTTGCCCTGGAAGATGTTGTTCGCGAGTCCATGCTCATTGCCTCCGATATCTGCGTTTTCACCAACGACAACCTGACCCTGGAAAGCCTCAAGCAATAAGCGAGCAGCGCCAAACCCAATGCCTACCATTCCTTGTTCCGAGTTTCCCCCTGCCCGATTATGGGTCGGCTGCAAGATAAATCTGTACCTGGAAATCACCGGCAGGCTCGACAACGGCTTTCACAGCATAGAAAGCCTGTTTTATTACCTGCCCGAGCCGCACGATCTGCTGGAAATAACTCCCGGTCGACCAGGCCGGGGCTTGCAGCTGTCCTGCCCGGGGCAGCCCGGCCTTAACGGCGAAGACAATATTCTGGCCAAAACCTACCGACGCTTCGCCCAAGCCACAGGCAGGCGGTATGATCTGGATATCCGCCTGGATAAAGGCATCCCCATGGGCGCGGGGCTGGGCGGCGGCAGCTCTGATGCCGCGGCTTTGCTCACCTGGCTGAACAACCGGGAAAAATTGCTGGCTGAGCCGGAATTGCTGGCCTTGGCTGCAGGGTTGGGCGCGGATGTGCCTTTTTTCATGCGCACGGCGCATGCCGCCGGTCGCCTGCCCCAAACGCCGCAAGACCTGCCGGATATTCGGCTGGCCTGGGCCTGCGGCATTGGTGAAAATCTGAGGCTTCTGCCCGGCGAAACCTTGCGGGATTTGCACTTGCTGCTGGTTTTTCCCGAGGTTTCCATCTCCACGCCGTGGGCATATGCGGCCTGGGATAAAATGCCCCCTGCCCCGCCATTTTTTGCGGCTGATTTTAGTCCTGAACACTTGACAAGCAGGATAGCAGAGGATAAGAAACCACTCGCTCATGCCTTGCGGCTGTATAATGGCTTTGAGGCTGTAGTTTTCCCCGGCTTTCCCGCCTTGGGGCGGATCAAAGAGCGCCTGATCAGCGACGGCGCTCACGCGGCCCTGATGAGCGGCAGCGGTTCCACCGTTTTCGGTTTATTCAGAAACGCGGCCCTGGCGCAACAGAGCGCGCGCAGGTTTAGCGGGGATAGTTTTAATTGCTTACTGCAACAAGTATAATGCAGGGGTGTCGCCAAGCCGGCAAGGCAACGGGTTTTGGTCCCGTCATTCGAGGGTTCGAATCCTTCCGCCCCTGCCATTTTTATCTCAAGGCATTAGGCCGCGATGGAAGATATTAACATGATGCACGGTGCTTTAAAAATCCTGACCGGGACCGCTCACCCACAGCTGGCTTCGGATATTGCAAACCATTTGGGTACGCCCATCACCCCCATGCTGTGCAGTGCGTTCAGTGACGGAGAAATCCGCATTGAAATCAATGACAACGTGCGGGATTGTGACGTTTTCGTCATCCAGCCCACTTGTGCGCCGTCCAGCCACAACATTATGGAACTGTGCATCATTCTGGATGCCCTGAAACGGGCCAGCGCCAAGCGGGTTACAGCTGTCCTGCCCTATTACGGCTATGCCCGGCAAGACCGCAAAGTCTTCCCGCGCGCGCCCATCAGCGCCAAGCTCATGGCCGACTTTCTCACCGTGGCCGGGATGGACCGTTTGGTGACGCTTGATTTGCACGCCGGGCAAATTCAGGGGTTCTTCAACGTGCCTGTGGATAACCTCTACGCCGCGCCCGTGCTCATGGATTACCTCACTGAGCTTAAAAATAACACCCCCAACGAACTGGTGGTTGTCTCCCCCGATGCCGGTGGAGTGGAACGGGCCAGGGCCTTTGCCAAACGTCTTAACGTGGGCCTGGCCATCATTGACAAGCGCCGCGATCAGCCCAATCAGGCCCAGGCCATGTATGTTATCGGCGATGTGCAAGACAAGACCTGCGTGGTCATTGATGATATGATTGATACCGCCGGAACCATCGTGGCCGGCGGCAAAGTGCTTTTGGAACAT
>CAZNBK010000071.1:0-2156 GCA_964571105.1 uncultured Desulfovibrionaceae bacterium | reverse complement strand
ACATGGCGCCAAGGAAATCATGGCTACAGCTCCGCATGCGGTCTTGTCCGGACCGGCCATCGAGCGCCTGAACGATTCGCCTTTCTGCCAGATCATTGTCACCGACACCATTCCCCTGGAAGACAAGCTTGCGGCTTGCCCCAAGTTGAAAATGCTGTCTGTGGCGCCGCTGCTGGCCAAGGCGATCTTCAATATCCACAAGGGCTCTTCTGTAAGCGCGCTGTTTGTGTAAAATTTACCATACTGTCACAGTAAGGAGTTAAGTAAATGTCTGATAAATACGTGCTGGGCGTTCGTTCCAGAAAAGACATGGGCAAAGGCCACAACCGCCGCCTCCACCAGAGCGGAGACGTCCCCGGCGTGTTTTACAATACCAAGGGTGAAAATATTCCTTTTATCGTATCCGGCAAAGACTTGCAGAAACTTTGCGATAATATGGGCCGCACTCAAGTATTTTCTCTGGAAATTGACGTGGACGGCAAAAAAACCGCTTACGACACCCTGCTCTGGAAGGTTGAGCGCCATCCGTTTATCAAGCGCTTTCAGCATGTGGACCTGCTCGGCATCGACCCCGACAAAGAAGTAAAAGTCCGCGTGCCCCTGGAATTTGAAGGCACGCCCAAAGGCGTCAAGCTCGGCGGCAAGCTTGAAGTTTATCGCCGCCACTTCACCATTGCAGCCAAGCCCTTTGATCTGCCCGCCAAGCTGCCCATTGACGTCAGCGGTATGGATGTGGCCGATATGCTGCACGCCGACGATGTGGCTCTGCCGGCCAACACCCGCCGGGTTGATACCGGAAACTTCGCCGTAGTCACTGTGCTGCGCACCCGCGGCACCGTAGATGACGGTGTCGGCGAAGCAAATGCAGATTAATTATTTGCCCTGACAATACCTGGCCGGGTTTAACGGCCTGGAATTTAAGACAGCCGCATGCCCGGTTAAGACTGGCCATGCGGCTGTTTGCGTGATTGTTTTTTGTGCCTGCCCCGGCTATTTTGACCTGGCGCTGCGCTAATACTTTTGGAGACATATATTTCAATGCCCACTCACACTACGCCGTCCGGCTCCATCTGCCTCCTGGCCGGGCTCGGCAATCCAGGCCCCCGTTATGCAAACACACGGCACAACATCGGCTTTATGGCGGTGGAGGCCCTGCGCGCAAGGCTGGAGCAGAAGTTTCCCCATTGCCTGGAAATGCTGAGCAAGCCGAAGGGCTGTTATGAACTATGGAAGGCGCAGGTTTTCGCTAAAACCTGGCTACTGGTCAAACCGCTCACCTATATGAATTTAAGCGGCGAAGCCGTGGCCCCTTTGGCCAATTTTTACAAAATTCCCATAACCGACATACTGGCTGTTCACGATGAACTTGACTTGCCGTTGGGCAGGCTACGCTTTAAACGCGGCGGCGGGCTGGCCGGGCACAACGGATTAAGATCCCTCGAAGCATGCCTTGGCTCGCGCGACTTTCTCCGCCTGCGTCTGGGCATCGGCAAGCCCTCGCAAGCCGATGTCGTTAATTATGTCACCAGTTCTTTTTTCCCTCCGGAAGTGCCGGTGCTAGAGAAAGTGCTGGATGCTGCGGCAAACGCACTTTTACTGTTTATGGAGCATGGACTCAGCCAGTCCATGCAGGAAGCTAATGCCATAAACCTGGCCCCGGCAGCGGAAAAAGCAGAACCCGACCCGGCTGCGGCCAAGGCTGGGGAAAAGTTTGACCCTACATTGTAACATATTGATATAATTAACAAAAACTGCATATTATTGAAAAATACACATAATGCTTGCCATTTCATATAAATACGATACATTTAAAAATAGCTAAATTCTGCACCTCTGGTTTCGTTCGTTCTTTCGATCCGCTCCCATGCACAGCATGGCAATGCATTAATTTAATAACTAATTTTAGTTTTTTGGTTTTTCCAGGAGCTTTTTTGTGTTCACCCCAGGCCAGCTAGTTGTTTACCCCGCTCAGGGAGTGGGAAAAATTGAACGTATTGAGCATCAGCAGGTTTGTGGGGTGCAGACGGAGTTTTTCATCGTCAATATTCTCACCAGCAATATTACGTTGATGGTTCCGGTAAAAGGCGCTCCGAACGTAGGTCTGCGCCCGTTGGCCAGCGATGATGAAGCCAATGCGGTAATGGACATGCTGGCCG
>CAZNBK010000070.1:4105-10175 GCA_964571105.1 uncultured Desulfovibrionaceae bacterium | reverse complement strand
TTAAAAGAAAGAGCGTTCATGTATGTAAATTCTATAAAATTATGGATGGAGTTAATATAGTGATTGAACTTTATATATACCAACATTTTAAGTTTGTCGATAAATCATTGCCCCTTGCGTAATCGTATTAGCTTGGACATCCAATCGTCTTTACTTGGTCAGTTATAAGCCATATAGGAAAAAATGACTCAGCCCGGCTTTTGTTGACGGTCGTCGCTGGTAAGGAATTCCTATGTAGGTAAAATTATTTTCCTTGTAGGCAAAAAATATGGTCAACTCTCCGTCTAACTAAAAACGGTGATTGGTCATCTAAAATGCGATTGTCCGTCCAAGTCAGACGCGATTACGCACCAGTGCAAAGAGTTTTCGATTCGTCAGCGCACGAATAAGGATACTCAATGCCACGTATCCTCGGTTGCTTTTCCTTTGTGTTCTTTTGGCGGAACCAAATTCAGCAGAGCTTTTGTCATTTTTTTTTAAGAACAAGAAGGGTCCGTGTGATTTCTGCCACAGCTTTGCGCTCAAGAAGTTCAAAATGAGCCGCGTAGGCATCAAGACACGTTTCCAGCGAATATGTCTTGAAAACGGTCTCCCGCGCCGCCAGCATACGTTGGACCTGCGAATCCTCAAAGGGAACGAATTCCAGCACTAAAACGCCGCTCGGGCGAAGAAGGGACGCGAAAAAATCAGCAGTTTTCGCGAGTGGGATGCCAGCCGTCAGGACGAGATGGTGAATCAGAGCCAGTGCACTGACATAATCTCCCTCGGACCGTTGAATAAAGCTTTGCCGCTCTTGACACATCCAGCCAAGCGCGGGCGTAGGGTTGGAAAGATTAATGAGGAGGGGCATGACCCGGGTCTGGCCGCTTTTTTTCAGGTTCAGGTACATTTTTTCCACTGCCATATGGTCCATATCGACTGCAATGACAGTTGGAAAAAACTCCGCGAGAAGGCGGCTGTAAGCGCCTGTATTGGCTCCAATATCAAAAGCGACTGCTCCCGAATGTCTGGCGGCCGTCACACGGACGAACTCGGCCTTGCTCGTTTCTCCGGCTTTGGTGTAGTTGGTATCGTCGTAATAATCCCCCCATTCGGTTTTGCACCGGGGGAGAGTGAGGGAATCAAGGCAGGCGCGGAGCGACTCGCATAAGCGGGGGACTGTTTTTTCAGAAACCTTCAAATGACGGACTTTTTCGGCAGAAGCCCGCGCATCGCTGTATTTTTGTTGCATTCGCGCATGCACATGGATATGGATATTTAAATGCAAGGAAAGTTTTGTACGGAACGGCAAAAGTGAGGAAGCCAAGTGCAGCGGAATTCCATCAATCCAATTGGCGGATAAGATGCCGCATTCCGGCAAATTTTTGGACATCAAAGCCAAGGGAGCGAGAAAATGTTTGCAAAATTGCAAATACCCCACCCAGGGTGAATTTTTTTGCCAAATTTCGAAAGACAAGTGGTCGATGAACGTTGACTTCGTTCCCATGAACTGCATATTATATGCACTGGCGTCCTTGAGAATGAGACCGTCTTCTAAAGCCATTCCCATCAGATTCAGAGTATGTTTGGCCGCATCTTTCAGTTGTGAAAAGCACCATTCATAAGGATAGGAAATAAAAGGCAGGCGTGGGCATTCCAACGTTTTCCACGCGCCGTGCATGGCGGGAACCTCAGCAAAATCAAGCAACAGCCCTGATTTGATTGCGCGTGCAGTAAACCCGCTCTCCGTTGCAGCGTTCCAGTGTTTCGAATAGTCTGGACTGATTGTCCGGAAAACCGAGTCTTTGGCAATGTAAACATAACCTGAAGGATCCCGGAAAGAGCCGGTATCCTGGGCAAGGCACGGTTGATCCAACTGCATTGATTACTCGTCTATGTTTTTTGGTTCAGCGGGATGATCTGTCGATGATTTTTTAGAAAAAAAGGTTTTTATTTTCTCCCGTAAACCTCTGAAAAAAATCAGGCCGGTGATAATCGCCGCCGCAAGGCCTTGTAGGAGCATGCTGCCGATACCCGGGTCAATATATGCGTAAGCGGGCTCAGGGCTGCATAGGGTGAGCAGGGCGAGCAAGCTAAAGATAAAAGAAATTTTACGCACGAGAATACCCCGCTAGAGTTGTTGTTTGCGAAAATTTTTTATAAGAAAATCAGTACGCGAAGTCAATCGAATTCGCCTCTAAAGAGCTGCTGTAAGGCCATCTAATCTTAATCTGCCTCGGCATCATTAAAATGGAGTCAATAATCAGGTTAAGTTTCAACTACGACACCTAATTGCTGAATAGTGTAATTACGAAATAGATGTCCATAAAAAAAATGCACCTTATACGAATAATACCAGAAATGGTTATGTACTTTTTGCATATCTGATGGCAGCGGCTCGCAGCGCTTTAAATTAAGAAAGGGATTTTCAATCAGGCATCGGGTTTCATAAAAATTTTTATTGTAATCACGTTGCGTCATGCGACTTTTTTTAGAAATAATCAAGGTCCTCCCTAGTTTTTGGCTGGGTCAAGAGTCGCACAAAAAATTTTTGTCTGCGAATAGAAGTATTTTTCCAGCGAGCATCCAATCTTAGCCCAAAACACTATTTTAACTTCTCAAGCCACAAGCTGCCACCTATATTCTTCATACATATGGGCATATTTTTCTCTATTAATCCGCTGCATTCTTCCCCTAGATAGTTGCCGAACAGCAATATTTTAAACGTGTCATTATACTGTAAAAAAGCATTCAAGATGTAACACTCATTCCAGGCCAGTCCGCCCTCCAACCATGCCCGCGGGTATTCGAACGGATAAAAAATATCGTGAAAATGGATTAAAACTCCCGGTTTTAGGATAGGAAGGATTTCTTTCAATATATGCAATACATCACTACCTATTTTCACAACGTGAGAAGAGTCAATGAAAAGAATATCATTTGCTTCCAATTCCGTATAAACATCAAGGTGAATATTCTGCACAAGATTTGTATGAATCTGAATCGATTCTTTTTCTTCTGTACGAAGAATGGACAATAATCTTGAAGGGTCAGGCTCTATGAAAACCAATTGGATTCTATTCTGAAAAAAGAGCTCGTTTGTATCAAGCATGACGGCTGAAGAAAAGCCTGATCCTACTTCAATAATTCTTTTCGGCTTAAACTCCCGCATCATTGAATAAAGCCAGACCGCGTCCGCATAGGCAAAGAAATTATTATTGAAATAATACCGCAACCCATCTTTAGGATCTTCGTTAAAGGGAAGTTCCTCATACCATTTAGCCAGTTTTGTGACCAACTGTTGCTGGCCCTGTATGTTTAGGTCGATCCCCTTGATGCTTGGAGGGCTATCGTATACCCGTGAGGCGACCGAAAGAAATTCCTCCTTTGAGGGTAACGGAGAATAGTAATGTCCAGGTGGAATTCGAAGATATCTACCCTGCAATAGCTCTCGCAGTAAAAGCAAATATTTACGTATAAACAAACTCATCTGTCAATTCCTTTGTGGCATAGGTGTTAGAGAAAAGTATCAATGAGAATGATTTCAAAGTCTACAAATTTTTAAACTGCAAAACTCTTGCAGTTATTAAGTCATACATTAACTGATGTCTAAAAAATAACACTGGCTTGCTACATTTTTTCAGTAACCGCTTACTCCAAATGAATCTTGAGGTCATGCCCAACGAAACCATTATTAATGGTGGTTCGTAAATCTAGTATATCAAAAACATTTTTGCGTCCAGCACGAAGGCAACGATTTTGCCAGCAAATAGCTACATATTAGCAGCATTGAAAGTTTTTAAGCTTTCGCCAAAGTACGCTCAGTACGTTTTATAGGCTTGCAGAGCCACAATTTTCGCTTTAACCATAGACGAGAAGGTATTTATAAACTCGTCTTAAAAGCGCTTAGAGAAAATCCTTTTAACTAGACATGGCCAATGTGTATGTATTTATCTTCTGCCGTATCTGCGCTTCATAAAATCAATTATTTTCGCTGGCCAATTAACACGCTCCAAAGAAACATATGGAATTTCTTTGTATTGCAGACAACTATGCTCGATCCACACATCCAGCAGGCGTTCGGAGATAAAGCCCAATATGCGTGGGGGTACGGTTCCTTCGCTGTATTCGATCCTGTTCTCAATTTCTGCGAGCAACGAAAATAGCCAAACGCAATAAGCATCGCACAGATCGCGCCGCATCACAAACATATTGAAGATATGCCCCCAGGTACGGGCCATAACCTTTTCATATGCCGGGAGATATTCAGGACAACAAGCCTGGAGCGCTTCTTCAGTATAGCGTAATGCCGGTTCGCCGTGGGCGTGTGCAAATTGTTTCTTACGGTTTTCTATAAAGTAGTTGCGCCTTTTTGGCAAAATCAATGGATGCTTCCGGAGCAGGGCCGCCCAGTCATTGGGTCCAAGAATACTATTTTTCTTGCTTTGCGCTGTGAATGAAAAAGCAGAGTGGGCGAACAGACGGCGATAGTGCACTAGGCCGAGATAGCAATACCAGAGGTTTTTTGAGGAGATATGCTCGCCTACGTCATCGCGCGCAATTCCAAAGGAATCCCGCCCGGCGCTGCCCACCTGGAGAGGCAGGTAACAGCTGCCGGCAGGCATCCAATAAGGCTTATGTGTTGCGACTATTATTTTGCAATCAAGCATCTATTTTGCTTCTCACTGAGCAACACAAAGGAATATCGCAGCGAGCGGATCGAACCGAACACGCAGCATATTTTTTGCGGCAAAGTTTCTCGGCGGCCCATTGGCGCCGGTAAAAAAGAGGCGTCCAGAAACTTGCTACCTGGCCGCGATGCTAGTTACCGTATCTGTTTAACTTACTCCATTGCGTATAATATTTCCAGCAAAACCAGTATGCCTCCCGTTTGAGAATTTCAGAGGGCAAAATTCGGAAAATTGTAAGATTGTTTGTCGTTCAGCGGCTAGGATGAGGTTGGCGAAAACTATTTGGAGTACACCGGGCTAAAGGTGGCAAGGTGACAGAGGCCGAGGCGTTCGCGGTAAAACTATTGTTTTCGGCCTGTTTAAGCGCAATGAATGAGGTCGTGCTCGATTGCTCAAAGGACACTCTTCAAGACATCATCAGCGGCTGTGTTGAGCTTGCGAGCGTTATTCACTCTGACGGCTGGCGCGGTTATGTTGTAGTAGTAGAAGAAATAGGATATATTTTATAAATAAATTTTAAGCTTGCAAGCTAGAGCATGTAGTTTTTGAAACGAGAGTGAAGTGGAAAAGTAATCAACCATTACTTTTTGTGAAAAAGGCTGATTCTCCGTGCAAGTGGGGGAGGGTTATAAACGTGACACTCGGAAGGAAAGAATACATATGGAACTGAACAGGGGTAGCAGCCGGGGGGGGAATCCGGAGCTTGAACAGCAGCACGCAAAGATACTGCTTGAGGGTGGCGAAAAAGAAATCTGGGGATGGGGTTCGCCCGCGGGGAAAGTGCGTGTTCAGAATCGGGTCAAGTGGTTCACAGATGTCTGCGGCCTCCGCCCTGGGGTTCGTGTTCTTGAGTGCGGTTGCGGAGTGGGAGTTTTTACGCGTGAACTTGCTAAAACCGGAGCGGATATCTCGGCAGTGGATATAGCGGCACCGCTTCTGGAGCGGGCCAGGCAGGAGTGCCGGGCCCCTAATATTCAGTTTATACAAGACAATCTTGAGGAGCCCAAAGTTCTCTTGAAAGAAAACTTTGACGTTATTTGCGGGGTCTCCGTTTTGCACCATCTAAACATGGAGAATGCCCTGGCCGCTTTGCGCGACCTTGCCGCTCCTGGGGCAAAGTTCGCATTTTCGGAGCCTAACCTGCTTAATCCGATTAACAAGTATTATATGTTTGTTAATGATGCGGAGAAGCGCAGGCAGCGCGGCATAAGCCCCACTGAAATGGCTTTTCGCCCCAGAGAGCTGGAAAAATATTTTTCAACTGCCGGTTATACAATCGAGCAATTGCAGATGAAGGATTTTGTGCACCCGGCCATTCCCAGGGGACTTGTAGGCGTGGCCGATATTCTCGGCGCCATAGCTGAAAAACTGCCGCTCATCCGGTTATGGAGCGGCTCTAT
>CAZNBK010000070.1:0-4095 GCA_964571105.1 uncultured Desulfovibrionaceae bacterium | reverse complement strand
GGCAGAGTATAGCGCGATATTAATTTGCCAGTCTTCAGTCAGTGGGGGCTTCTATTGGTGCTGGTATCCGGCGAAGGAGTTCGCTTTTTCCGGTAGGCAAAAAAACCGCTCCCACCGGCAAGAGAAAATGTCAGCAAAGATATTAACTGCAGGACCAGCGCGTAAGCAATTCCATCTTCTTGAGTTTTTCCGAAGTGAGTCAGTACAAAGAATGCGGCAGCCTGGTACAAGCCCAAATAGGCCGGGGCAGCCGGTAGACTTGCGGCGACACACAGACTTAGCTCCATGGCTATCGCTGCTTTCAGGGGCATCTCCCAGCCGAAGGCGGTAAAAAGTTGCCAGCAAAGCGCTACATCGGTGGCAAAAGCCGCTATTGAAAACAAGAATGCCCGGACAAGAGTGGAGGGTGAACCTATCTGCCTTACGGCGATCAGCATTTGCTCTACCCCTGTTTCCAATTTTTTGTAAAGAGAAGCGGGCAGCGGGGACACCATGAAAAGCACCAGGCGTTTGAGCTGAGTCGGCCATAAAACCAGTATTGCTAGGATCAAACCCACCAGCACCACGGCAAAGGCTGTGGGCACAAGCGCTCCGCTGAGGGGGGCCATATCCGTCAGCAAGGTGAAAGCAAGAATTCCTCCTAAACTCAAAACACAACAGATATCAAGCAGACGATCCAGGACGGATATCGCCACAACAGCGCCGAAGGGGATGCCCAATGTCTTGTGGATCTGAATCATGCGGATGAGTTCGCCAGCTCGGGCCGGGAATACAAAATTTCCAAAATATCCTACACAGAGGGCATGCCAAATACGCACCCACCTGGCCAGCCCGGTTATTTTCGTATCAGGCGGCAGGTTTGGCCGAAGCAGCAACTCCCACCGCAAAGCACGCCATATGGTTGAAAGTAAAATTAACCCAACAGCGCCAATAAGCGGTATGGCAAAAATGCCACGCAACGCTTGAAAAAATGCTCGCCAATTCAGGGTACTCAGAAAATACCCAAGCAGGACAAGGCCGATGAGTAGGCCTATGATATGGACAGAGCACTGCTTGTTCATTTTTTACTCATTTGCGGGGAGTGCTTTTTACACAGTAATAAGCGCAAACATTGCAAAGAATGGCATCAGCGAAGCCAATTTGTGTTCAATGGCCCGGCATAGTGAAAAACTCCAGCCTGGAGCCAAAGAGCGCATGGAAACCCCGCCGGAAGCAAGATAGCTAAAGGGGGTTATACGAAACAAGATTACCTCCAACTGTGGGAGCATTTTTTGCGAACAAAGCGCTGTTGCGAGAAAAGATAATCCACGGAATGGTCCCGTTGACGCTGGATAAGGGGACGTTTTCGTCTTGTAGCGCCTGAAGCTCCCACTCAACGAGTTTCGGTAAAAACGGTTCGTGATGCAAGCGCATATACATAAAATGGTTCCAGGGGGGGCATGGCTCCGGCATCACAATTTTTCTACTCTCGTAAGAACTCTGCCCGCTTCCCTAAAGAATGTTTTTATATCAAGAATATGGTGTAAGGCTGCGAGATAAGTGCTCCATGAGTGATCGACGCATCGCATTTTTCGCAATCACCATTATGGGGCAAATTTTATTTTTCCGGCCGCGAAGCAGACCATCTTGAGCAGTAGCCAGCCGTGCTTCCAGCGCGAGATGTTCGTATCACCATATGTCCTGTCCCTATAGCGAATGGGGATATCCTTGATTTGCAAATTCAGTTTGGCTGCGCCGAACAGAAGATCGAAATCTCCGAAGGGATCGAACTCGCCAAAATAATCGCGCCCTTTAATCAACTTTAAATAGTTCTCGCGTGTCAGGACTTTGGTTCCGCAAAGAGTATCTTTTATGCTCCTGCCAAGAAGCCAGCTGAATGCTAGTCCAAAAAATTTGTTGGCCACTAGGTTGCACAAGCGCATGGCCTGTTTTTCCTGAGGGTAAACAAGCCGCACTCCATTGGCGAATTCTGTTTTTCCTGAGGCCACGGCCTCATAAAACTGCGGCAGGCTCTCAGGCGGCATGGTCAGGTCGGCATCCAGAATCATAAGAATATCTCCGGTAGCTTCGGCAAAACCTGTTCTCACCGCATCGCCTTTGCCCTTACCCGGCTGGCGGAGTGTTTTGATATTTCTGGCAGAGTATTTTTTGGCCATCTCCTGAATGGTGTCCCAGGTATTATCTGTAGAATTGCCTTCAACAAAGATTATTTCCGTGCCGGCCCCCATTTCCGGAGTGCGTTGCAGGGCGGCTTCAATATTTCCGGCTTCATTTCGGGCGGGAATAATTACGGAAACGCTCTGCTTTTTGGGCTCCGGCAGGAGCCGCGCCACGCAGAAATGCGTAAGACAAAATATGCTGAAGGGCCATATTTTAGCCAGCCATCTGTTCAGTAAAGGAGCAATCACAGGGGTGGCAAAAGGCCAGAGGAATTCATGCGACACAGAGATAGCTTCGTAGCCCGCAAGGGAAAGCATATTAGTGAAATCGCCCGGTGTGAACCAGCTTTGTTGGAGGCGTGGCGTCATCAGATTGCATTTTTGCAGAACCTGCGCGGGAGATTCCCACAAGTGGCTGTGAAAATTGCACAGAATACGCGTTGCAGGAGAGCAGAACTGCTTTATATTCTGCAACAGGCTTGCCACATCCCACAAATCGTTAATCAGATCCGAAAGGATAATCACATCAAAGGGGTCACGCGCCTGCCCCGGAAGATCCTCAAGCTGGAGTGATTGCCCGTCTACTTCAATAAAAATCAGGTCAGGGTGGCGCTCTCGTGCTGTTTGCAGCATTTTGCCTGAAAAATCGACACCGACTCCGACACCGGGCGCAAGCGCCGCCAAAAGGTCGCCTTCTGCGCAGCCTATTTCCAGGATTCTGGACTTGGCGGGCGTATGAAACCCATAGAGTTTATGCAAGAAAGACTGGTAGGTGCCGCGCATACCTTTGCCCGATGTTCTTCCTTTCTCGGCAATGCCGTTCCAATGCCCACTCCGTTCAAGGAAATAACGTTTGTCGGAAAGGTCAATATAGTCAGAGTGGCCGCATGAATGTTGCATAAATTTTATACCTATTGAAGAAATATAGCGAGGCCGTGACTTGTCTTGAAAAGAATTCAACTTTTGGATTCAGGTGAAATCTACATATGTTTTCGTGTGATAACGATGTTTGTATACCCATGAGAATTTGACTCATTGTCTCGGCAGAAAGACCATAAATCTCTGCTATCAAAGGCCCGAGCCTGCATGGAAAGTTCCTCAAGCAATGAAAAAAAATCTTGCCAATACGCCCCCGCGCGCGCAAGCCCCCACGGCCATAATTCGGTCACAATAACCACACCCGGAGAGCGTTCAAGAAGTTTGCGCATACCGCGCAGGGCAAGGTATTCGCCTCCTTGAATATCCATCTTGATAATATCCACAGAACTCAGATCACAGCAATAGTCATCCAATGCCACTGCCTGAAGGCGGGTTACCGTGTCATTGCTGCTATGTGTATTTTCTCTGGCTTGAATATGATGGTCGATAGTTGAGTTGCTGCTAACGGCCATGTCAATTTCACGCGAAGCATCAGAAACGGCAAATGGAGCTACTATCAAATTTTTATGAGGCAGAACCTCTTCGCGGAGTCTTTTAACATTATCAGGTATAGGTTCAAAGGCAATGATATGTGCTGTGGGCGGGGCGTTTCTAGCAAAAAATAGAGAATAAAAGCCAATATTTGCGCCGATATCCAGGATAACCCCATCAGGAGGTGCCATTTTGATAGTCTTTTTGAAAAATGCAAGAACCTGGCGGTCAGCAAAATATTTATACACAAAATATATAAAACGGTATAGTGGGTAGTGATTATTAAACAATTTAGTGACAATGGATACATGAAGAGGAACAGGGTAATCAGTCATAATTTTGTCATTTGAGGTGAATATTTCTATTTATCCTTAAGATTTATACTGGGGAGTTCCTGACGTTTGGCATGATAGCATATTTTATGCGGTTCATCTGGAATTGAGATATATAAAAAAACCGCGTCCAGGTAAAGATCCAACATATTTGCTTCTGTGCCCTGGTATATTTCCGGGAGAGGGGCGCTAAG
>CAZNBK010000069.1:3429-10196 GCA_964571105.1 uncultured Desulfovibrionaceae bacterium | reverse complement strand
GCACGCACTGCTTGACCTTATCGCATACCTCTCGGTCCCGCCGTCCTGGCGGGACCGAGAGGGTCGCTCACAAAAAGCGCCTCCAGCGGCGGAGCAGCCGTTGCCGAGCCTCCAGCGGCGCGGAGTGGAACGAAGCGCAGCCGTTAGGCGAACATAAGTGAGCCTTACGGATGAGGTCCGCAGAGCGTCAGCGCAAGCAAACGAGGGTTACGGATGAGGTCCGCAGAGCGTTCGTTTTTGTTTCGCTCGCGCGCGGGTGCCGTTTCGCGGCACCAGAGCATTTTATCAATATATAATTTCAATGTTAAAATGCTCTAGTTATGTTTCACGGGTTGTGGTTATTGGGATATTAAGTATTTGCCGTCTGTGAAATCGCATGAAACCTAAGAAATATATTTGATCTCGTTTCACGCCTTGTTATTATTGGTTCGGTAACGAATCACCCTGGCCGGAACGCCACCCATAACCGCGAATTCCGGCACATCTTTGGTGACCACGGCCCCGGCCCCGATGACCGCCCCCCGACCGATGCTCACGCCGGGGCAGATAACGCAGTGGCCGCCTATCCAGACATCGTCGGCAATATGCACAAACGAGGGCGTGTGACCCTGTTCCAGGATCGGAATGTCCACGCGCTCAAAGCTATGGTTGGAGGCCTGTATCAGGCAGTTCGGGCCGATGAGCACGTTGTCGCCCATGACCACTTCACCGTCGTCGCCGGAAATTATGGAAAAGTCGCCCACATAAACATTTGCGCCCAGGCTGATGCGGCCCCGGTCTGCGGTCAGGGCAGTATAGCGATTGAGGGACACCCCCTGGCCCAGGCAGATGTTTTTAAAGCCCAGGATTTGCACCCCCACGCCAAAACGGAAAAAAGAGGCCTGTTGGAAAAAAGGCCGGTAGGCCAAAAGGCGCAAGGCTGTGCCCGGTGCGGCCGGTATCCAGGAGACCAGGCTCCGGCCCAGTTCGCGCAGGTGCAGGCCGATGCGTTTACCCAGAGGCATGCTCATACGTAGCTCACTTACCAGGGGCTTTGGCCCCCGGCCCTGCTCAGGGAGTTTAAAAATTTATGCATATTGCGCCAGTAAAGGGTCGCCGCGCATCATTTCTTCCACGCGACGCAAATCTTCCGGCGTATCCACACTGCTGGTGCGCGCCTGCACCGGCACCATGCGCACCTTGTCGCCCTGCTCAAGTATACGCATCATATCCACAGATTCGATGATCTCCAGGGGCATTTCCGGCAGGGCGTTAAAATGCAGCAAATAGTCACGCCGGAAGGGAATGATGCAGACCTGTTTTTTCATGGGCACGTCAGCGACGCCTTTTTTGCGCGAGGGAATGGCCTCACGCGAGAAGTACAGGGCGTTATTGAATTTATCCACAACCACTTTGACTTCGTTGGGGTCTTCAAAGGCCTGCACAGATTCGATATCGGCCATGAGGTTGACCACGTTCAGCTCCGGCTCGTCGAGCAGCGGCTTTAAAGCCGCGTCAATCATATCCGGGGTGAGCATGGGTTCGTCGCCCTGGACCATGACCACCACGTCCACGCGTCGGCCAGTTTCCGCCTCAATTTTAAGCAAGGCCTCGGCGGTGCGGTCCGTGCAGCGGGTATGTGTATCAGCGGTCATAATGGCCGGAATCTTGATGCTGGCGGCGTAATCCATAATTTCCTGATCGCAGGTGGCAATATAAGTGGCCGACAGAGTTTTGCTCATGGCCGCGCGCAAGGCCACGTGCCCGACCATGGGCACGCCCAGGATTTTGGCCAGAGGCTTGCCAGGATAACGCGAGGAGCCCATGCGGGCGGGAATAATAGCAATAATGTTCATAACTGTTACCGCAATTGTGGGAGTTTGCTGAACTCTCAATTAAAAAGGTTTGGAAAAGAAGAGGGAGGGGTTTTAGGAAGGGTTCTTCCTTACCTTCCCAAATATCCTAGTCCCCCTTGGGTACCAGAACGCCATGCACGGTGGTCAGGTCCGGGTTTAGTTCGCGGTGGACATCCTCAATAACGCGGAGGATGCCCTGGCCCAGATCCACGGAGAGAACCGGGGTCAATTTCCTGCCGATTTTGGGGCTGAAGGAATAGGGCGTAATTTCGTAATGCCCGGTTTGATCTTCACCCAGGAAGTCGAATTCCAGGGGCTGACCCAGCATCTCCGCGATCATTTTGAGCAAATCCTGGACGCGCATGGGCTGGTGCCCGGAGAGCACAATATTCTGGTTGGCAAATTCCGGGGCCAGAATTTCTTCCGAGGCAATGGCCGCGTCTTCCACATGGATGTATTCACGCAGGGCCGTAGGATGCCCGAAGTAGGAAATTCGTCCGTTTTCCAGGGCTTCGCGCACAAAACGATAAATGGCGTTGCGGCTGTCCGAACGCGGGCCGTACAGAGAGCCGTAGCGCAGGATGGTGTAGTCCAGCCCGAAGGCGCGCTGGTAATTTTCAATATATAACTCGCAGGCCTGTTTGCTGCAGCGGTAGAAGCCGCCGTCCTGGCTGTAAACGTATAGGGTGCTGGCAAAGACATAGCGCTTGACCTTGGCCTGGCGGGCGGCTTCCAGGCTGAGCACCGTGCCCAGAAAGTTGTATTTGGCCGTGGCCACCGGGCTTCGGTCGGCTTCGCCGATATCGGCAATGCCCGCGAAATTGTAGATAACCTCGGCACCGGCGCAGGCGGCTGTGACCGCGTCTTCGTCGAGGATGTTGCCGGTGAGCATGGTTTGACCGGGCTTTAGCCAGGGCGAGGGGGTGAGGTCAAAGATGGTGACTTCGTGCCCCACAGCCGTGAGTCGGTCGCAGACATGGGAGCCAAGAAATCCGGCTCCGCCGAACACTGTTATTTTCATATGTATAACCTGCTTATTCTGTTTAGCCTTGGGTCCAGCATCAGGTTTAACATTGGGGGCGGCGCGCCGCAGCGGAGAGAAAAACCGTGTCCAGGCCGTAGGCCAGGAACAGATAGCCTTCGCGGATGCGGGCCCGCAGCTCTTCCGGGTTGGGCTGGACCACATGGCAACCCATGGGGATGCCGCGCTGCGCGGCCAGGGCGGCAATGCGCTGCATGGCTTTTTCCATGTCCGGGTGGTCGAGCTGGCCGGTTACGCCCAGTGAGCCGGACAGATCGTAAGGCCCGACCATAATGGCGTCCAGGCCGGGCAGGGCCAATATTTCTTCCAGATTATCCACAGCCCGGATATGTTCAATTTGGGCCGCGATAAAGGTGTGTTTTGCCTCGTCCAGGTAGGCGTCAAAGTCGCCCCCGTGGTTATTGGCCCGGCAATAGCCGACCCCGCGCTCGCCCTGCGGCGGATAGCGGGCAAAGGCCAAAGCCTCGGCAAGCTGGGATGCGGTTTCAATCATGGGCAGGATCAAACCTTTGGCCCCGGCGTCAAGGGCGGCCTTGATATTGAAGCGCGAAGCTTCGGCCACGCGCACAAAAGGCAAGGCGCCGCCGTATTCCAGGGCCCGGAACAGGTTGGGCAACTGGTGGCGGTCTATGGGGCCGTGCTCCATGTCCACTGCCACCCAGTCGTAACCGGCCCGGCCCATGATTTCAGCTGCTTCCGGGCAGGGGAGTTGCTGCCAGCCGCCCACGGTGGGCTGTCCGGCCTGTAGCCTGGCGCGTAAATCAGTCAGGTTCATGAATGCTTTTCCTCGCTTTCAGTGCAAAGTGCCCCACAATACTCCTGCCCATGCGGAAGGGCAATATTTCTACCCGGAGCGGGGGTAGTATTATCGCTTACGCAGCCTGGCGTAAAGCTCGCGCAAATCCTGCCGGGACAAGCCCGCCAGCCAGGGGCAGAGCCAGAGTCCCAGGCCCGCCAGGGCGCTATATACCAGTCCGCGCAGGCAAAAACCGATAATTTCCCGGCGCACTCCGCTTCCGGCGGTCAACTCGGGCAACACAACATCCCAGATGGCGGGATAAAGACCTTCCACGGCGCGCGGCAGGGCAGCCAGAAGTCCGAAAAAGACAATGGCCAGAATTTGATGAATAACCAGGTGGCTCAGGCGTATGGGGATAAACCGGCTGCAAAACCATAAAGTCACGTTCACCGTCAGGGCCTGTATGAGCACGGTCTTCAAGGCCAGCCCGCCCGCGCCGTAATTAAGCCCGCCCCAGGCCGTGGGCGCGACAATGAACCAGGCGGCGGCAAAGCCGATAACTGACGAGACAATGGTAATGGAGCGCAACAACCGGGTTTTGGCTGCCGCGTAAAATACGGATTCCGTCAATTGACCGTAGGTCTGGTGCATGGGGTAAAGCGCCATGAGCTGCACGGCCATAACCGCGCCTAGAAAATCCGTGCCGCCCATGATTTTGACCACGGTTTCCGCTTCCAGGCAGATGAACATGGAAAAGTAGGCGGCCACGCTGTAAAACATGGGCGCAAAACGCTCCAGCAAAGCGGCCATGGCAGGCAGATCTTTGCGACCGTGCGCCACGGATAATTCCCGCATGAGCAGCGGGGTCATGGCTGAAACAAATAGAAAACAGGCAATACCGGTTTTTTGCGACAGGGTGAAATACCCTTGTTCCACGCTGCCTTGCGCGGTTTGCAGCAGCCAGCGCTCGGCCATGAGAAAAGCGGCCACCACCAGGGCGCGGATAAATATGGGCGAGGAGTAATGGAAAAATTCTTTGGCATAAGCGCGTCTGGCCGGAGCGCCGGGAAAGGGGCGGGGGCCATGCCATTCTCTAAAGATAATCCATTTAAAAGCCAGACAGGAGGCCAGCAAAAAAATTAGCTGTTGGGCAAAGAGCATGGACAGGGAGAGCAGGCCGACCCAGTATAAAAGCAAAAGAACGGCCAAACCGAGCAGGCTGGTGAGCATGCGGGCCTTTTCACTGGGGATGGATTGGCCGAGGGCGTCGTTAACGCCGCGTAAAACCCGCATGGCCCAGGTGAGATAAGCCCAGAGAGCGGCCAGGGGAATGGCCCAGAACGGCACATCGGGCATGACGTTTTCAGCAACCGCAGGTATTGTTGCTATTACTGCGCCGAGCAGCATGATTAAAAACAGGCCCAGGCCGAGCAGGCCGTAAAATCCCAGCAGGCCCCATTCCTGGCGGCGCTTGGCCAGCCCGGTGAACAAGCAGGTGGAAGTGCCGCCATCCAGCAGGTTCATCAAGTATTGGAACATGCCGGTGGCATAGCCGTAAACGCCGTAGGCCGCAGTGCCCAGGGCGCGGGGCAAAATGGCCTCCATGAGCAAATATATGGGGATATTGAAGACATTGGCCAGCAGCTTGACCGAATAACGGCGGGCCAGGGAGGGTTCCGGCTTGGTGCTCATGCCTGGCCCTCCGCCAACAAAGAATTGAGCAGAATTGTCCAGAAGGGTTGCTCCGGGCTGCCCGGTTCCTTGATATATCGGGCTAGATATTCGGCGTAGGCTTGTTGGTCCACGTCCGGCAGTGAGGCCAGGTCGTAATCTGCCGCGTCAATATTGCGGCAAGGGGCATGCAGGAGTGTGCCCAGTCCGGCAATGATCTGCCCCTGGCTTTGGGCCAGCTCGTCACTGGTCAGAAACAGCAGCGGTTTATTATACATCACCGCAAAATTGACCGCTGTGGAGGAATGGGCCATGACCAGGGCGGCGCGGCGGATCAGATCCTGGCTTTTTCCAAAAACGATTTCAAAGCCGGGGTAATACTCTTTGTGCCTGGGCGCGCGCGGATGCCCGGCAATAACCACGCGCAGGCCGCTGCTCTGTTCAAGCTTGCTGAAAAAGCGGCTCAGGGCCGGATAATAATTTTCAGCCGAAACCGGCGGCTTGTTGCCCAAAATGGCGAAGTCCGGGTGAAACGGTAGGCATTGATCCAAAAACACGGCCAGGGGTTCTGATTTTAGCAGGGCCGGCTGCTGTAAAAACAGATCATAATCCAGGGCATGGGCGCTGATCGGGCGTGCGGTTTCATCGGGCCGGGGCCTGGTTGCGGTTCCGCCGTAAATTATCCGGCCCGGTTTTGGAGCCAACCGTTCCCAGATTCCGGGTTTGGACAAGATAAAATCCAGCAGTTTGCCTGGCGTGACCTTGCGCAGCCGTTGCCGGAAAGACGAGGGCGGCAGCGGCAGGGCGTTGGCCCGGACAATCACGTCACGGGCCGGACATTTCGCCAGGGCCTTATAGATGGTTAGTGTCGGCAGACGGCGGGGAAGGAGGTTTATGACCACATCTTGCGGCCCAAGAGCGTGTAGCGCTGCACAGACATCGCGGCTGGCGCTGAATTTTTTCTGAATGACCGGAGCCTGCGACTCTTCGGACGTAAAGCCCGAGGCCAGGAATCCCGAACAATCCCATGCCTCCACGTGGATGCCCTGGCTGCGGTACAGCTCGGCGCCGAAGCGCTTGTCGTCGCGCCCGGTCATGGGCGTGAGCATGAGGTAGATAATTTTGCTTACAGCAGCCATGGTCTCTGCCTTAATCAGCGCTGTCGGCCTGATGAACCGGCAACACTTCTGGGTGCCTGTTAAATGCCCGGCTCCGGGCGGGGTTTGCGGCCTCACTCTAGCCAACAATGGAGAATCATGCTAGGTTAAAATATTGTACTCCAGTAGGCATTGCTGTTCGGCTAACCACAGCCGGGTAAACAATACGGCTGTTTTTCTTTAAAAACAGCCCGCGCCCGGACAAGCGGCACGTGCTTTTTGTAAAAGCTGCTTCGACTTTTACGCGTATAAACAGGATGGATTCTGGCTTTTTCTTCAAAACATAAAAAATGCGCCAAATCATAGTGAAATCATAGTGTCGT
>CAZNBK010000069.1:0-3419 GCA_964571105.1 uncultured Desulfovibrionaceae bacterium | reverse complement strand
CGGACGGATAGTACTTTCAGCAGGAAATAGAGCCATGCAGTTGAAAAATAAACAAGTCCTGGTCACAGGAGCGGGCGGTTTTATCGGCAGCCATTTGACTGAGGCCTTGTTGGCCCGCGGCTGTAAGGTCCGCGCGTTTGTGCATTATAATTCCGCGAATTCCTGGGGCTGGCTTGAAGACTTGCCCAAAGAATCCCGCGCCGGACTGGAAGTGGTGTGCAGCGATATCCGCGACCCCAACGGCGTGCGCGAGGCCTGTGCGGACATGGAAATTATCTTTCACCTGGCCGCGCTCATCGCCATTCCCTACAGTTACCACTCGCCGGACAGCTATGTTGACACCAACATCAAGGGCACCCTGAATATCCTCCAGGCCGCGCGCGACCGGCAAACGCCGCGTCTGCTGGTGACTTCCACATCTGAGGTCTACGGCACCGCCCAATATGTGCCCATTGATGAAGCGCATCCCTTTCAGGGCCAATCGCCATATTCGGCCACCAAGATCGGCGCGGATCGCTTGGCGGAAAGTTTTTTCCGCTCTTTTGACCTGCCGCTGACCATTGTCAGGCCGTTTAATACTTATGGGCCACGCCAATCGGCCAGGGCGGTTATCCCAACCATCATCACCCAGCTGCTGGCCGGGGCAAAAAAAATCAACTTGGGCAGTCTCTCCCCCACCAGGGATTTTAATTATGTGGCCGATACTGCTGCCGGTTTTCTGGCCCTGGCGGAGTGTGACGCGGCCATCGGTCAGGAAGTCAACATCGCCACCCAGCGGGAGATTTCCATTGGCGATCTGGCCCGTGAACTCGTTCGCCAGATCAATCCGGCGGCTGAAATTGTCACTGCCGAAGAGCGCATCCGCCCGGAAAACAGTGAGGTGGAACGCCTGCTGGGCAGCAATGCCAAGATAAGCGCTCTGACCGGCTGGGCCCCCAAATACGACCTGGCCGCCGGTCTGTCCGAAACCATTGCCTGGTTCAAACAGCCCGGGCGGCTCAACCTGTACAAGACGGATTTATATAACATCTGAGGAAGAGCCCTTATGTCCGCCTCTGAATTTGGCCGTATTATCGAGTTCATCAAGGAACTTTATCCTGGCGAAGACCCGGTGCCCCTGCATGCGCCCCGGTTTTTGGGGCGGGAAAAAGAATACCTGGCCCAGTGCATCGACACCACCTTTGTGTCCTATGTGGGCGCGTTTGTGACCCGCTTTGAGGAAGAAATAAAAGCTTTCACCGGCGTCAAATATGCTGTGGCCACAGTCAACGGCACGGCAGCGCTGCATCTTGCCCTGCTCTGCGCCGGGGTAGGGGAAGGGGATGATGTGATTGTGCCGCCCCTAACCTTTGTGGGCACCTGCAATCCCATAATCCACGCCGGGGCGCAGCCCTGTTTTGTGGATATCGACCCGGACAGCCTGGGCTTGAGCCCGGAAGCTTTGCGTGAATTTCTGGAGCAGAACGCCAGGCGCGGGCAGGATGGGTTTTCGTATAATATCCGCACCGGACGGAGGCTGGCGGCCTGTGTGCCCGTGCATGTTTTCGGGCATGCCGCGGATATGGCCGGGCTTGCGAGCGTTTGTGCAGAGTGGAATATTCAGATTATTGAAGACGCGGCAGAATCGCTGGGCAGCTTTGTCAACGGCGTGCATACCGGCAATGTGGGGCGGGCCGCGATTTTGAGTTTCAACGGCAACAAGACCGTGACCACCGGCGGCGGGGGCATGCTGCTCAGCAATGACGAAGAATTGGCTGCCAAGGCTCGGCATATTTCCACCACGGCCAAAAAACCGCATGCCTGGGAATTTGTGCACGATGTGGTCGGCTACAATTATCGTCTGCCCAATGTGAACGCCGCCCTGGGCTGTGCCCAGATGGAATATCTGGAACAAAGTCTTAACGACAAACGGGAAACCGCCCGGTTATACCAGGCATTTTTTAATGACCTCGGGCGCACCGCGCTTACGGAGCAGCCGAATGTGCGCTGCAACTACTGGCTCAACGGCTTTTTTGCCAAAGACCGGGCCGAGCGCGAGGCTTTTTTGAATTTTGCCAAACAAGAGCGCGTTCAGGCCAGGCCGGTCTGGACATTGATGACGGAACTGCCCATGTTCCGGCAGTGCACGGCCGGGCCGCATCCCAATGCCGTGTGGGTGGCTGATCGCCTGATTAATATTCCCAGCTCGGTGCGGCTGAGCGAGGTTGTTTTGCAGGATCGGGGTTGATATGGGAGAAAAATTCCGCATTTGCGTATTGACTGCGGCCCGTTCGGAATACGGCTTGCTGCGCTGGCTGATGCAGGACATCAAGGCCGACCCGGACCTGAAGCTGCAAGTGCTGGTTACCGGTGCGCACCTGGCTCCAGAATTTGGGCTCACAGTCAATGAAATCATCGAGCAGGGCTTTGAGGTGGACGCGGCTGCGGACATGCTCCTGGCCGCATCAAACCCTGCCGCCACGGCCAAGGGCATGGCCCTGGCCGGGATCAGCATTGCCGATGCCCTGGCTCGCCTTGAGCCGGACCTGCTTTTTGTGCTGGGTGACCGCTATGAATTGCTGCCGGTGTGCAGCGCGGCCCTGGTCATGGGCATACCCATTGCGCATGCCTCGGGGGGGGATGTGACCGAGGGGGCCATTGACGATCAGATCCGGCATGCGGTCAGCAAGATGGCCGCACTGCATTTTCCCGGTTCGGAAGACTCGGCGCGGCGTTTGGCCCAATTGGGCGAAGAGGCGTGGCGCATCCATATGGTGGGCGAAGCCGGATTGGATAATCTCCGGCGGTTGCCGGAAATCCCCCGCCGGGAACTGGCCGTAGATCTGGGCCTGGACCCGGACAAGCACTGGGTGAGCATGACCTGGCATCCGGAAACCAAATGCACAACCCAGGAAAATCTCATGACCCTGTGGAATATTATCAATGCCTTGATTGCGCGCGAGGATGTACAGGTGCTGGCTACCTATGCCGGGGCCGATTACGGGGGGGCGGAAATCAACGAACAGCTGGACATGGCTGCCATGGCCTTTGGCAGCATGTTTAATGTGCGCAAAAGTTTGGGACAGCTGCGCTATATAAATTTGTTGCGCCAGGCTGCGGCCATGGTCGGCAACTCTTCCAGCGGCATTTTGGAAACCCCGGGCCTGGGCCTGCCGACCCTGAATATCGGCGACCGTCAGAAAGGACGGCTGCCCGCGCCGAATATACTTTCCTGCGAGAGCGACAGCCTGTCCATCAGCCAGGGCCTCAATACGGTGCTTTCAGCCGAGTTTAAAGCCAAAGCCGGAAAGGGGCAGGAGAATAATCCGTATGGTGACGGGCATTTTGCCGAAAAAACCCTGGCAGCGCTCAAAGATATGCTCGCGAATAAAAGTCGGGAAGAGTTGCTGCGTAAAAAATTTATCGACCGGAACCAGAAC
>CAZNBK010000068.1:6957-10241 GCA_964571105.1 uncultured Desulfovibrionaceae bacterium | reverse complement strand
CTGGCGATGGGACTCGAACCCGCAACCTGCTGATTACAAATCAGCTGCTCTGCCAAGTTGAGCTACGCCAGCAACAGAACTCGGCTTATATCCATACCTTGCATAAATTGCAAGGGGTAAAATTCAAAAAAATTAAAAAAAATTTTGTGGGCCCAACTGCACATTGCCTTAACCGGGCCAGGTATTATATAAGACAGGCGCAAGCTTGGCGTCTGTATTTGTTTTTCCAACTTTTAGGCGACTATTAACCATGATATATTTCTTTTTGACCCTGTTGATAGTTTTTTTACTGGTGGCCCTGGTTTCTCAAATTGTCAGCCTGCCCGGCAACTGGATTATCCTCCTGTTTTTCGGGTTGTGGAAGTGGCTGGCGCCTGCCTCGCCGGAACTTACCGGGCAGGTTTTTGTCATTCTTGCGCTTATGGCCGCAGCGGGCGAAGCCTTTGAATGGGGCGCTCAGCTCTGGTCGGGCAAGCGTTACGGCAGTTCGGGCTTTGGCAACATAGGCGGCATCATCGGCGCTATAATCGGCGCGCTTTTGTGCGTACCTTTCCTCTTTGGTTTTGGCGCGCTTCTCGGAGCCATGGCCGGGGCTTATCTGGGCTGTATGGTTGTTGAGCTGATGCGCGGCAGGCCCGGACCGGAGGCGCGCAAGGCCGCTCTGGGCGTTTTTTGGGGTAAATTCTTCGGCATGTGCATCAAGCTGGGCATCGGCTCGGCCATGATTTGGATCGGGCTGACCCATGTCTGGCCGCTCTGAGACGGATAGCCCCGACGGACGTGGCCGGGGTGCGGCCTTGGGGCTGCACGTTGTTCTGGTTCAGCCGCGTTTTCCGGAAAATATCGGCATGGCCGCGCGGGCCTGCGCCAACATGGGCGTTTCCCGCCTCTCGCTGGTAGCGCCGGAACTCTGGGACCAGGTTCACCAGGCGCGAGCCAGGAGTTTGGCCACATCACAAGGTGAAGCGCTGCTGGACAATATCCTTATAACAAACAGCCTGGCTGCAGCGGTGGCCGATTGCCACCATGTGCTCGGAACCACGGCCCGCACCGGCGGTTGGCGGCGGCAGATTCTGACTCCGGCAGCGGTTGGTGAAATTGCGGCTGCGCGCTTGGACGAAGGCGCGGCTGTGGCCCTGGTTTTCGGGCCGGAGGACCGGGGCTTGCGCAATGAAGAAGTGGAGCAGTGCACCGGGCTGGTCACCATTCCCACAAGTGAAGAGGCTTCGTCGCTGAATTTGGCCCAGGCCGTGCTTGTTTTGACTTATGAGTGCCTGAAAGCCCGGGCGGGCTTGCAGGGCAGTGCGCCTCGCGCAAACACGCCCCAAAATCTCATCGCCCACGCCGAGCAGGAACTGCTTTTCGCCAACATTGCCGAGGTGCTCAAGCAGATTGATTTTCTGCCCCAGGACAACAGCGATTATTTTCTGCTGCCCGTGCGCCGTTTTGTGCACGACCACCGCCTGCGGCGCAGTGAATTTGATATGCTCATGGGGGTCTGCCGCCAGATTAAATGGGCGCTGAAAGCAGATTGCGGAGAGTAGACGCCAAGAGCATTGCTAAGCAGAGTGCAATGCCGACTTACCTTATTAATAATATTAATAAGGCTGAAATGGCTTAAGAGGCTGTCTCTGCTTGATTTTTCAAAATTCAGTATATTTTTCAGAGAATTTTTTGAGAAAATCTAGAACTTACTCTTTGCCCAGTACAATGAACTGCTCGACATTCTGGGTGTAAACAATACCGCCGCCTGGCTCGCTGAGGGTCGGCACTTTGCAGATGGCAGCCACAATATCGTTTACCTTGGCATTATCGGCCACAATCATAACGGTTTCCTTTTCCGGCACCAAGGTGATGCCGAAAAATTTTACGTCTTCTTCCGTGCCCGTGCCGCGCGCATTCATGATGGTGCCGCCGGTGGCTCCGGCTTTTCTGGCTTCAGCCATGACATCGTCGGCGTAGCCATAGTTGACGATGAGCAGGGTATAGCCGGATTCCATCTTTTTTTCTCTCCTGATTTCTGAAACATTGCGGTCCAGGGGGGCTGTGTCGGCGGGCACGCGGACCAGCAGGCCGGTAACGTCCAGCAGCAGAGCCACGCCACAGAGTTTTTTATTGCAGTAGGCGGCGCGGACCGCCTCGATTACAGCTTCGGCTTCGTCCCGCATCACGGTAAAAACAATGTCTTGAAGCATGTCTGCCAGAGACAGCATCTGCAAAATTTTATTGTCCACCACCGCGCGACCGGGCGTAATGGTCCCGCCGCGCGCGCCGGCTGTTTTGGTGACGGCCACAAGCTGGTCGCCTTTATTGCGGGGCACCATGCTGAGCAGCATTTTACCCTGATGGAATGTGGGTACCAAGGTCGGGGGCATTATATTTCCCTCTCTTTACCGGGTTCGGATAGCCCGTTTTTCTCCGCGGACATGTCGGTTGCGTTAGGCAGTGCATTTGCCGGACCGCCAGTATCGGCCTGTAGAGCCGGATGTGCCTGACCTTGCGCTTTCTTTTTCTTTTCCAAATGCTTGAAGATCAAGCCGAGCAACTGAATGGTAATCAGCGGGGCCATGGCAATCATGGCGATCATCCCGAAAGCGTCCATGGCCGGATTGCCGTCCAAAGCCCGCGAGGCTCCCAGCGACAGGGCCAGCACAAAAGTAGTGGCCATGGGGCCGGAGGCCACGCCGCCGGAGTCAAAAGCAATGGCCGTGAACAAAGGCGGGCACCAGCGGGTGAGCAGCAGAGCCAGGGTGTAGCCGGGAATCAGAATATACCAGATGCTGCAACCGGTAACCACGCGGACCATGCCCAGCCCCACAGCCACTGCAATGCTGATGGACAGGGCTGCCAGCATGATGTGGCGTTTGATATAACCCCCGGAAACTTCCTCAATTTGTTCGTTGAGAATCCAGACTGCCGGTTCGGCGCAGACTACCACCGCGCCAATGAAAAAACCTATGCAGATTAGCGCCACAGGACCAAGCCCGGCCAGGGCATAGCCCAGGGATAATCCGGCCGGGGTAAAGCCGCCGGTTACGCCGGTCATGAACATGACCAGTCCGATAAAGGCATAAAACATGCCCAGCAGCATTCTTTTGACTTGCTGGAACGGCAGGCGCAGGAGAATGAGTTGAAAAAATGCGAAGATTACCAGCAGAGGACAGATTACGATCCCAATTGACATACGCAAAAAGCTGGGCCTTAAGGAAGGCGATAAGGTCATCTTCATTGAAGAAGGTGACAAAATTATTTTTGCCAATGCCACCAAAATTGCGTTCAAGAAT
>CAZNBK010000068.1:0-6947 GCA_964571105.1 uncultured Desulfovibrionaceae bacterium | reverse complement strand
AAAATGCGAAGATTACCAGCAGAGGCGCCATAGCCAGGAAAATTTCATGAACGACCCCGGGCAGTATTTCAATGAATTTGCCCATGAGTGAGGTAACTTGCGCTTCGGCCACGTCAGCGGCTTGCCCGTCGGTGATGCCGCCCTGCGACATGATGCCCATGACCACCACGGCGGCAATGGGGCCTATGGAGGCCAGCCCGACAAAGCCAAAGGCGTTGTCGTCGCTGTCTTTGGTTTTAACCGCGCCGGCCACGCCCAGGCCCAGGGCCATGATAAAGGGCACGGTTACCGGGCCGGTGGTGGCGCCGCCCGCATCAAAGGCGATGCCGATGAAGCCGGGGTCGGCAAAGGCGCAGGCCCCGAAAAGCAGGACGTAAAAAAATACCAGGAGCAGGCGCAGCTGAATCTGTAAAAAAATACGGGCGACCCCGATAAGCAGGAACAGGCCGACGCCTGCGGCAATCATGAACAAAAGCCGTTGCCGGTCGATGGAAGGCACGAAATTGTTCACCTGGGTGGCCAGCACCTGCACGTCAGGTTCGGCAATGGTGATGGCAAAACCGATGGCAAAGGCGGCCATCAGCATCAGCGGCAGGTTGCGGTTACGGGTCAGGGCGGAGCCGACTTTTTGGCCGAAGGAGACCATGCCGATTTCCGCGCCTTCCAAAAAGATGCCCAAGCCAAGTATCAACAGAATGCCACCGACCACAAACCGCGGCATTTCACCCGGCGCCAGCGGGGCCACGGTAAAGTGCAGCAACAGCACGATGGCCATGACCGGCACAACGGAAATCAGGGCTTCCTTGATGTTATTGATAAAGCTGGAAATCAAACCGTTCTCCTTGCCTCGCCCGGCAGTTTACGTCATGTGCTTTGGATTGCAAGCAGAAAATGAGCAGGCTGGGTTGCCCTGCATGCTTGCTGCCAGGGGGCAGGCGGCTGCTGCGGCAATCAAATTGCAAGGTGGCAGCTTACAATTTCGGGCCAGGGCGGCGTGCAGGAAGCTGTGAAGCCGGGCAGGCTGATTTGCGCATGGTGCAGATACATGATCGGTCCGGGCCGGTCGCCGTAGAGGTGATCGCCAATAATGGGGTGCCCGGCAGCGCCGAGATGGGCGCGGATCTGGTGGCGGGCCCCGCGCTGGATGTTAAGTTTGAGCAGGCTGAGATGGTCCGGAGCCGGGGCAATATTCAGCTCGGCACATAAAACAGCGGTTTCAGCTTGGGTGAAGACGCGGACGGGCTTTACCCTGGTGTGGCGTCCGGCGTCCGGCTCGGTCTGGTTGAGCACCCGTGTTTTTATGCGCGAGTCCATATCCAGGGCCGCACAGAGGTTCATATCGCCTGAGGCCAGCCCTTCAACCAGCGCGTAGTATGTTTTTTCTATGCTGTGTTTGTCTTCCCAGGTTTGATATTGCGCAACCGCTGCCGGGGTAAACGCGGCCAAGACGATGCCTGAGGTAAGCAGGTCCAGGCGGTTAAGCAGGATGGGCTGAACTTCAAAATGCTCAGCCCAGGTTTCGGTCAATAATTCTTCGAGGCTGTCGCCGCCCCGGTTTTTAAGCTCCACGGAGTGCAGACCGGCAGGTTTATACAGGGCCACAAAATCGTCGGTTTGCTTGATGATATGCACGGCTGCAAATCCCTGCCCCCAGTTGGGGGCCAGATCGTCGTCGGGCAGCGGGGCGCGGCTGTGGTCTGTTGCCCGTGGGGCATACGCCTGGGCGATATCCGGTCCGGCAGCAGCAATATCGCCATGCGGTTTGAGCTCCAGACGGTCTCCGGCAGAGATCATGGCGCCTTTAAGGGCTTTGTGCCCATTGAGGCGGATGTGGTGTCTGGCAAGCAAACGGCGTACTTCGCGCAGGGAAAGTGAGGAAAAGACCTGTTTGAGGGCCGCGTCGAGACGCATGCCCTCCTGGTCGTCGGGAAAGACAATTTCTTCGGGTAATTGATAAGGGCTTTTGGCCATAATGTTATTGCCCCCTCAAGGGCAATGCAAAATCCCCATGTTGCCCCCGCCCTTTACTTAAAAAGGTTTAGGAAAAGAAAGGAGGGGGTTCGGGGGAGTAAAGGAAAACCCTTTCCTCCCCCGGATTATTTATCTACTTCGCCAATTCCACGGCCCGGCGCTCACGGATGACGGTAACCCGGATCTGGCCGGGATAGGTGAGGTTTTCCTCAATTTGACCGGCTATATCCTTGCACAAAAGGAAGGTGTTGTCATCATCCACATTGTCCGAGTCGACCATGACCCGTATTTCACGCCCGGCCTGGATGGCGTAAGCCTTGGCAACGCCGTTGAAGGCAGTGGCAATGTTTTCCAGGTCTTCCAGGCGCTTGACATAGTTTTCCAGCAGCTCCTTACGCGCGCCGGGGCGTGCGCCGGAGAGGCTGTCGGCGGCCTGCACCAACACGGCCAGAGAGGTTTTGGGAGCCACATCCTCATGGTGGGCGGCAATGGCGTGAATAATATCGTCATGCTCGCTGTAGCGCTTGGCGATATCCGCGCCAATAACCGCGTGCGGCCCTTCCACTTCATGGTCCACGGCCTTGCCGATGTCGTGCAGGAGACCGGCCCGCTTGGCGGCCTTGATGTCCAGACCCAGCTCGGCAGCCATGATTCCGGCTAACGAGGAAACCTCCAGAGAGTGCTGGAGCACGTTCTGCGAGAAGGAGGTGCGGTATTTAAGCTGGCCGATGAGCCGGATAATGTCCGGATGGATGCCGTGCACGCCCGCGTCAAAAGTGGCTTGTTCGCCCACTTCGCGCAACTGCACGTCCATTTCCTGCTCGACCTTTTTGACCACATCCTCAATGCGGGCCGGGTGAATGCGCCCGTCGGAAACCAGGCGTTCCAGAGCCATTTTGGCGATCTGGCGACGCAGGGGAGAGTAAGCCGAGATAATCACGGTCTCGGGCGTGTCATCGATGATCAGGTCTACGCCGGTAGCCGTTTCCAGGGCACGGATATTGCGGCCTTCCCGCCCGATGATGCGCCCTTTCATGCCTTCGGAAGGCAGAGTCACCGCAGTGACGGTCTGCTCGGAAACATAGTCTCCGGCATAGCGCTGAATGGCTGTGGCCAAAATTTCCTTGGCCTTGCGGTCGGCGGACTCGCGGGCTTCGGTTTCGATTACCCGGGCCATGCGGGCGGCCTCGTGGCGAACCTTGGCTTCCAGTTCGGTGAGCAGCATGTTTTTGGCTTCATCCACGGTGAGTCCGGAGATGGTTTGCAGGCGTTGCAACTGCTCTTCGATTTTGCTTTCCAGCTCTTCGTCCTTGCGGTCAAGGTCGCGCTCTTTGCGGGTCATTTCGCGCTCAAGCAGCAAAACCGCGTGTTCTTTTTCCGTAACCTTCTCTGCCCGTTCGTCCAGGCGCTCTACTTGCTCCTCAAGTTTTTTGTCTTTGTTCTTGAGTTCTTTTTCGTATTCCTTGAGTTCCTGTTCGCGCTCGCGCTTTTGGCGATAAAGCTCGTCCTGGCCCTGCAAAATGATTTCTTTTTTTCTGGCCTGGGCTTCTTTACGGGCTTCTTCTTCAATGCGCCGGGCCAATTCTTTGGCATTTTCCAGGCGCTTATTGCTCAATGTGCGGTGCAGCCAGTAACCTATGGCTATGCCGGCCAATACCGCAGCGGCAGTAATTAATAGGGCAACGGGATTCATGTGACCCCCCGGTATGTTATCGGGCGCGCCAGTCCGGTGAATAAACCCGGGCAGGTCGGCGCAATATCTGACCTGCCGGACGTTTCCGTGGCGTAAAATCCTGACCGCGCTAAGTTTTCCGGATGCCAGTCCGGAAACGGCGCAAGTCTTGTGCTATGGCAATTAACGCTTGAAAAGGACTGTTTGCGGCGAAAGTAAATTTTGGCCTGATCCTTTTTTCGGGCGTAATTGCACTGCGCTTTATGCCGCCAGAGCATTGGGCAATTGAACTTTTTCAAGTGCTAAACGCTCTAGAAGCCGCCACGGCTGCATATGGTTAAGTGGAAGAATACAAAGGAGGGATGGGAGGGCAATGATCAAAAAAAAGCAAAATAAAACTTCTCAAAAATACCCCGGAGAGCCGTGTGACGGCATCGCAGGACCTGGGTTTATTCCAGGTGGATCCTCCATGCACCGCTTAAGGCTTCCTGCCCGAGGGCAAGCTTGCACACCACGGGGCGGATGGGGGTTCCGTTGTTAGTACTTGTGAGGCCGGCGGCGCCTTGTCATCACGCGCACTCCAGGGACAAAGCCTGAGAAGCCTTATGTAGCTTTTTCCTCTATTTCAGCGAGTATGTGGTTCATGCGTTCATGAGTCACGCTCGCCTGGTTCTGGGCCTGTATCAGATCGTCTGCCAGTCCAATTGCTAAAAATGTAAGCAGTTTCTCCCTGCTGAATAATCTTCCGTTCTGCTGGAGCTTCTCAAAACGCGCTTCCACCAGCTCTCTGGCCAGTGCCACCTGTTCGGCGCTGGCCTCGGCCCTGAAAGACAAATCAAGGCCCAATACGTTTATCGTATGCTCGGGCATGGGGTTCAGCCTTCACCCGCCTGGTCCTTAAGCCTGGCCAGGAGGGCGTCTATGCGGCGCAATACCTCGGCTTTGTTGTCTTGTTCTTCCTGCAAAGCCGATTTGAGACGTTCATTTTCCGCCCCCAAGGCACTGCTGCCCTGCACAAGCTCACTGGAAAGGCGCTGATTTTCAGCTTCCAAATCCTTAATGCGCCCTAGAAGACCGCTTATGCGTTGTTCTAATAAATCCAGAAGCTCCATGTCTAGACATTATGACTTTCCGTCCAGCAAAGCAAGTGGAAAAACCACCAGGGGCTAAGCCCCTGGACCCTGATTAGGGAGTCCACAATTTGCTCCGCCTATAGGGGAGCGGCCTTCCGGCTTTGGCCGGGAGTTTTGGGGCAATGGACAAAGAAAACAATGAGCCATTTACAATGAACAATTGGAAGAGTTTCCCGCCATGTTGTCATCCAGAGCGGAACGGAGTAGCGTGATGGATCCATCTTAATTCTTCAAGACTTTGTGCGTAACCGGACAGCGTTGTTACGTGATAGTTGCATTTTAAGATGGATGCTTCGTTTCACTCAGCATGACAACGAAAAAAGGCGGTCTGGTTATAATCCGGGCCGCTTTCTGCTTTTCCTGTTGATTTCTCCCCACCCCCAATCGGGGTTCAGGAGGGGAGAGTTTGAGAGGGGAACCCCAAGGGCCGCTCATCCTGAGCAAAGCGAAGGTGAGCTAAATATATAAAGGCGCCCTTGGGGTTCCCCTCTCAAGTTATTCACTAAAACTTGATCCCCACCTGGACCTGGCCGCGGTTTTCCAAATATTCGTCGCGGGCTTCGAGGCCGTAGGAGAGGGAGAACTCCACATTTTCGTTTACGGCCACGCCGAGGGCGGCATCGAGCAGGAAGGCGTCGCGGCCGGGCTCGATGGACTCGGCGGTCCATTCGGTGCTGCCACCGGCCAGGCGGGCTTTGATTTCACCGGCTTCGTCGCCGAACTCGTGGGAATAGGCGAGGCTCAGCTCGGGGATGAGCGTGGCTGTGTCGCCAAGCTCAAAGGCCCCGGCAAAGCGCAGGCCGATGGGGGTGCGGAAGGAGTCGTAGTCTTCGGCGCTGATGTGGCGGTTGAAGGGGGAGAAGTGCATCGTGTTGCCGTACTGGGTTTCGGTGTAGGAATCGTGGCTGCCGTGGTAATATTCGGCACCGATGAACGGGGTGACGCGCAGCCAGTCGGTGGCTTCGATGGCGTAGCCGAGGTAGAGGTTGGCGCCGTAGTGGTCGGAGTCGAAATCGCCCTTGGTGCGGATGGGTGCGCCGGTGGTGGCGTCAAAGTAGCCGGAATAGCGGGTTTCGGTGTCGGACTCGGAGCGGCCGTACATCAGCTCGGCATCGATAAGCCAGTTGTCCATGGAGAAGCCGCCGTACAGGCCGATGTACCAGGCGTCGGAATCAAGCTCGGCGCGGTTGCCGCCCTTGCGAGTAGCCGAAGGTCAGCCCGGCCAGCCAATTTTCGGTGATAACCAGGTCGTAGCCGAGGTTGACGTTGAAGATATCGGCGTCAAAGCCTTTGAGCGAGCCGGAATTGGAGAGTTCGGCGCGGGAATAGCCGCCGCGCACCCAGGCCCGGTTGGGGTTGTTGATATCGAAGCCGGAGCCGTGCAGGGCAGTACCTGCGGCCGGGGCGGTTTCGGCATCGGCGGCATCGGACACATAAACCGGCCGCTGCCAGTCGAGCACCCGGCCGCGCACGGTGCCCATGGCGTTGCGGAAGGCCGCGTGCAGGGCCAGCGGCGCGGTGGCCGCGAAATCGCCGGCCAGGCGGTTGGTGTCGGCGATCTGGTCGGCGGTCATATCCAGGTCGCCGCTGCCGTTTGTATACCAGGCGTCAACGGGCCGCAGGATGTCGAAGTTGTCGAGATAGGCGCCGGAGCCCATGAACTTGTTCAGGGCCAGGCTGGAGAGGCCGTAGCCGTCGGGCCGGGTTTTGGCGGTGACCACCAGGTAGACATCCTGCCCGTCCACACGGTGGCTGATGTCCACGCGGTCGTTATCCCGGTCGATGACCGCCGTGCCTTCTGTGACGTTGTTGTCGCGGGCGTGGATGATCAGGCGCTCATACTCCTGGCCGGGCGTGAGCGAAGCCATACCCGAGGCCAACAGCTCAAGGTGTGTGTTGCCGAGGCTGACCGTGCCGGCCTCGATATAGCTGCCCGAAGTGGGGGTGATGGTGGGCAAGAAAGTGCCGGCGTCAAGGTTTACAACGGATTTGGTCGGATCGCTGTGGTTGAGCAGCAGTTGCGAGTTGTTCAACTGCCGGAAGAGGCTGGTTGTTTGCGTGAAAGTGGTGGCGCTGTCAAAGGTGCTGACTCCGCCCAGGGCATAGGTGCCGCCACCGCCGCTTATGGTGAGGTTGACCGTGGTGTTGTCGTAGGTGTTGGCGCCATAGGC
>CAZNBK010000067.1:0-10419 GCA_964571105.1 uncultured Desulfovibrionaceae bacterium | reverse complement strand
TTTCGCACGAATTTATGGTTTTGGCCGACACCGGCGAAGACGTGATTGTGGCCTGCACGGCCTGCGCATACGCGGCCAACACCGAGCGGGCCGAAATTGCCTTTAAGGGCACGGCGGACAGCCCGGACGGACCGGCCATTATTGAGGAATATACCCCTGATTGCCACACTGTGGCTGAACTGGCCGCTTTTATGAAAATTGAAGCGCGAAATATTGTCAAAACCCTGCTGTTCTGTGCTGATGGCCAGCCGGTGGCCGCATTGGTGCGCGGCGATCGCGAGATTAATGAAATCAAGCTTAAAAACCACCTCAATGTTGCTGAGCTGGAACTGGCCAGCCCCGAACAGGTGCGGGAGTGGAGCAAGGCCCCGGTGGGCTTTGCCGGGCCCGTGGGCATTGGAGTCAAGCGCATGGTGGCTGACCTGGAGCTGCAAGCCGGCGGACCGTGGGTAACCGGCGCCAACAAGGCCGATACCCATTTGCGCAATGTGAATTTGTTCCGGGATGTGGATAATTGTGAGTTTATCGATCTGCGGGTTATTGCCGAGGGCGACCCCTGTCCGCGTTGCGGCGGCGCCATAGAATTCACCCGCGGCATAGAGGTGGGGCACGTTTTCAAGCTGGGCACCAAATACAGCGAAGCCATGCACGCCGTTTATCTGGATGAAAACGGCAAAGAACAATTGATGATCATGGGCTGCTACGGCATCGGCGTTACCCGTGTGGTGGCCGCCTGCGTGGAGCAGAATCACGACGAATTCGGGATCAAGTTTCCGCCGCCTCTGGCGCCTTTCGGGGTGGTTGTCATTAACCTGGATCCCAACTCGCCCGAGGTTACCTCTGCCGCAGAAGGAATCTATCAAGCATTGCAGGAAGCCGGTTTGGAAGTCTTGCTTGATGACCGCAACGAACGGCCCGGAGTTAAGTTCAAGGACGCAGACCTCATCGGCGCTCCCATGCAGCTGGTGGTGGGCGGCAAGGGGCTTGGCCGCAATATTATTGAAACCAAGGACCGCCGCACCAATACCAAGGGCGAACTGGCCTGGACGGGCACGGCTGCGGCGTTCCTCGAGCCGTTTACGGCCTGGCGCAAGGAAGTTTACGCCGGTTGGGGCATAGCTGAGTAAAAAATATCTGCCGCGGGCGACCGGGCGGGGGCGGTGTCTACGCGCCTCTGCCCGGATCTCCCCACCGGGGGATTATTTCCGCCCACCCCCACCACACACAGACGTTGCGGACTGCGGGTGCAGCAGATACATGCCGATGCCATTGCGAGTGGGGAATGAGTAAAATATTTACCGTTACCGAATTGGCCCGCCAGATTCGTGAGCATCTGGAAACGGCTTTTCCTTTTGTCTGGGTGCGCGGGCAGGTCTCCAACCTGTCCCGTCCCGCCTCCGGGCATATCTATTTTTCCCTGAAAGACGACAATTCCCTGCTTAATGCGGTCTGGTTCCGCAGTGAAAAGCGTGAATCCGCAGGCTTTGACCCCTTTACCGGTGAGGTGTTTGAAGGCGGCGCGCGACCGCATTTGGCCACGACCATGGAGAACGGTCGTGAAGTGCTGGCAGCCGGGCGCATCAGCTTATACGGGGCGCGCGGCGCTTGCCAACTGGTGGTGGACTTGCTCCAGGATGCGGGCATCGGGCGCTTGCAGCAAGAATTTGAAATGCTGCGCCTGGAGCTGGCTGCCAAGGGCTGGTTTGCGGACGAGCGCAAGCGGCCTCTGCCGGTCAACCCCACGCGGGTGGCGGTAATCACTTCTCTGGAGGGCGCGGCGCTACAGGATTTTTTGCGCATTGCCGGACCGCGCGGCTTGAAAAGCACCATCCGTATTCACCCCAGTCTGGTGCAGGGCATGGACGCCCCGGCCGGGCTGGTGCGGGCCTTGGAAGAGGTCAATGCGCAGGGCTGGGCCGAGGTTGTGGTGTTGATCAGGGGTGGCGGTTCGCTGGAAGACTTGTGGGCGTTCAATGACCGCGCAGTGGCCGGGGCGATTTATAACTCCCGTATTCCGGTTTTGTCCGGGGTGGGCCATGAGGTGGATGTCAGCATCAGCGACCTGGTGGCCGATGCCCGGGCAGCCACGCCGAGCCACGCCGCGCAGCTTTTATGGACCGAGCGGGAAGCTTTTATTCAGCAGGTGGATGAGGCGGAAACGGCCTTGCAGCGCGGCTTTCAGCGGTTGCTGCATGCCTCGGAAGAGCGCCTGGCGCTTATGGAAAGGGGGCTTGGCTGGTTGTCGCCGGTTCGTCTGGTTGAGCGCTACGAAGCTAAGTTTGAGGCTGCCCGGGAACGGCTGAACCGGAGTTGGCTGAATAAATTTACAGATTTACAAAAGCGGGTGGAGCAAAGCGCGCAGGCGTTTCGTCCGGCTGTGTTGCAGCGCCGGGTGGATGAGCAGGCTGTCCGCATGGAAAGCTGCCTTGGCAGACTGGATGCGGCCATGCGGCAAAAACTGGTTTTATTGGAAAAAGATATCAACGGCCTGCACGGGGTGCTCAATGCCCTGGACCCGCACCTGCCCCTGGAGCGCGGCTATAGCCTGGTGGCGCTTCCTAGGGGCGGATATTTGCGCAGCATTGGGGATGTGAAACCCGGCGACAACATGAGCATTTCGGTGCGCGACGGCGAAGTGGGCGCGCTGGTAACTAAAGCCGCTGCCAAGGACGATTGAGCCGCGTATTTTTTGCCTCTTTTGCAGCTGCCAAAATTTTCCATCAGGCGCTTGACCATTTTTAGGAAACGTTATATATCCGCGCTTCGTTACTGTGGAGGTTAGCATGTACGCGATTATTGAGACTGGCGGCAAGCAGTTCTGTGTTTCGGAAGGCAGCCGTCTTAAAGTGGAAAAACTGGCCGTGGAAGCCGGCAGTGAAGTGGTCCTGGACAAGGTCCTGATGCTGGGCGGCAGCTCCTTCAATGTGGGCGCTCCCTATGTGGAAGGCGCCAAGGTCACCGCTGAGGTGCTGGAGCATGCCCGGGCCAAGAAAGTAATTATTTTTAAGAAGCGTCGGCGTCAAGATTCCCGCTTGAAGCAGGGACACCGCCAGACTTATACAACCATTCGTATTAAATCCATAACGGCATAAAGCCGCTGGAGGCATAACCATGGCTCATAAGAAAGCAGGCGGCTCTACCCGTAACGGCCGCGATAGTAATGCACAAAGACGGGGCGTTAAGCGCTTCGGCGGGCAGGCAGTCCGCTCCGGCAATATCCTGGTCCGCCAGGTGGGCACCAAGATTCACCCCGGCGTGAATGTGGGCCTGGGCCGCGACTTTACTCTGTTTGCCACTATTGACGGTTTTGTCAAATATGAAAAGTACGTGCGCAAGAACCGCAGTTATACTCGCGTGCACGTAGTCCCTGCCGAAGCCTAAGTTAAATTTAGGCACACGAACCTCTAGGGCGGAAGGCGCGTGGCCTTCCGCCTTTTTGTGTTTTTTGTGCTTTTTGTGTCTTTGTAGTATTTTTCGCTTGCGATTGTCATTACGGCGGGAATGAATCCCGCCTATTCCAATCTCGCGGGCGAAGCTTGCACTACGTTTCGCTTCGCCAGAGCATTTTTTCGGTATATTTTTTTTTAATGTTAAAATACTCCAAACCGGATCCCTCAAGGCAAATACATGCGTTTTATCGATGAAGCAGTGATTTCACTCAAGGCCGGCAACGGCGGGCATGGTTGCGTGTCGTTTCGGCGCGAGAAATTCATCCCGCGCGGCGGCCCCAACGGCGGCGACGGCGGCGACGGCGGCAGTGTGATTCTGCGCGCCTCGGAGCGCATGCTTTCCCTATACGATTTCCGGCTGAAGCGCCGCTATACGGCCCGCAATGGCGAGCCGGGCATGGGCAGCCAGATGCATGGCCGGAACGGTGAAAATTTATATCTGGATCTGCCGGTGGGCACGTTGGTCTTTGCGGTTACGCCGGAAGGCGGCGAGCGGATGGTGGCCGATCTCCATGCGCCGGGCGTGGAAGTGGTGGTTGCGGCCGGCGGGCGCGGCGGCAAGGGCAACGAGCACTTCAAGTCCGCCACCATGCGCACCCCCCGCTTTGCCCAGCCTGGTGAACCGGGTGACGAGTTGATGGTAAGGCTGGAATTGAAAATTTTGGCCGATGCCGGGCTGCTCGGCCTGCCCAACGCGGGCAAGTCCACGTTTATCAGCCAGGTCTCTGCGGCCAGGCCCAAGATTGCGGCTTATCCCTTTACCACCCTGCAACCCAACCTGGGGGTCATGGTCGATGACGACGACTTTGACCATCGCCTGGTGGTGGCCGATATCCCGGGCCTCATTGAGGGCGCGCACACCGGGGCGGGGCTGGGGCACCAGTTTTTGCGGCATATCGAGCGCACCCGTTTTCTGGTGCATATCCTGAGCATTGAAGATATAAGCCTGGAGGCGCCCTGGGCCGGTTTTGAACTGATCAATGAAGAGCTGGCCAAGTTTGCACCGGACCTGAAAGAACGCCGCCAGATTGAAGTGATTAACAAGTGCGATGTGGCCGATCCGGACCTGGTGGAGGCGCTCAAAGTCAGGGCCAAGGCCGATGGGCGCGAAGTCTGTTTCATGTCCGCGCTGACGGGCGAGGGCGTGGAAGACGTGGTGGCGGCCATGTGGCGGTTGTTTGACGAACTTAATAATCATGAGCCGCTGCTTCGGTTTAAGGAGCACCCCCACCTGGCCATGGGCGGATCGGGGGATGCTGATGCTGAACCGGCGGATGATGAAGATTTTTCCGGTATAGAGGTGATCTACACCAGGGAATAGATCTTAGGGAATAGACCTTTACGGCATGAGGTGCGCAGCATGGATTGGCACAAGGAAAAACAGGAAATTTTGCACTCGGCGCGCCGGGTGTTGCTCAAGGCCGGCAGTGCCGTGCTCACCAACAGCGAAGGGCTTGATCTCCCGGTGATTGTCAACCTGGTGGCCCAGATCGCGGAATTGCACAAACGCGGTATTTGCACGGTGCTGGTCAGTTCCGGCGCGGCTGCCGCCGGGCGGGCTGCGCTGCGCAAAACCCGGACCGAGACGCAGGGCATCCCCGACCGCCAGGCCGCTGCGGCCATCGGCCAGAGCAGGCTCATGCAGTGTTATGATGAAATGTTTGCCCACCACGGCATTACCGTGGCCCAGCTTTTGCTGACCCGGGAAGACCTGGCCGACCGCAAGCGTTTTTTGAATGCCCGCAACACCTTCGGGCGTTTGCAATCCTGGGGGGTTATCCCCATTGTCAATGAAAACGACACCGTGGCCGTGCAGGAACTGCAATTCGGCGATAACGACACCTTGGGCAGCCTGCTGCTGAACCTGGTGGAGGCAGACTTGTTTGTCAACCTGACTTCCGCCGGGGGCGTGCGCTCCGGCAATCCGGACACCGACCCGGAAGCCGGGATCATGCCCTGCATTGAAGATGTGCACTCTTTAAATCTCACCGAGCTTTGCGGGGCCAAAACCACAGTGGGCACCGGCGGTATGTATTCAAAACTTCTGGCTGCCCGCCGGGCCGCGCAGTTGGGCGTGCCCACCTTGATTTTACCGGGCCGCGAGCCGGATGTTTTGAAGCGGGCCATGGCCGGAGAAGAGCTGGGCACCTGGGTGCGCTCCGAGCTGCGGGGCATTTCCCGCCGTAAATTCTGGTTGGCCTATAATCAGGTTGCTGCGGGCAATGTGCATGTGGACAGCGGCGCGGCCCAGGCGCTGCGCAAGGGCGGGCGCAGCCTTCTCCCGGCCGGGATTACGGGCGTGGATGGCGATTTTGACATCGGGGACATGGTGCGTATTATAGACGACCTGGGCGAACCGGTGGGGGTGGGGTTATCCAACTACGCCGCCAGGGAAATGCGTGAAATCATGGGCTGCAAGCTGTCCGAGCTTCTGACGCAGGACGCCGACAGCCAGTATCATGAAGCCATCCACCGCGACAACATGCTTATCGGCGCGGTGGTTTGAGGAGTTTTGCCATGCTCGAGCTGGAAACGTTAAACAAGGTCCTGGATGGTAACGACAACACTGCATCGGAACAGACACTTTTAGAGCCGCCGCCTTGCGTGCTGACCATTGCCGGGTCCGACTCCGGCGGCGGGGCGGGCATTCAGGCGGACATCAAAACGTTCATGGCCCTGGGCGCTTACGGCAGCAGCGTAATTACCGCGCTCACCGCGCAGAACGGGTTGGGCGTGGCCGGTATTCATGCGCCCGACCCCGAGTTTGTGGCTCTGGAACTGGAGACGGTCTTAAAGGGCTTTCCGTATAAGGCCGCCAAAACCGGAATGCTTTTTTCCGCGCCGATAATTCGCAGTGTTGCCCGGGTTTTGCGTGAGCATTTTGCGGGCGAGCGACGCTTCCCTCTGGTGGTGGACCCGGTGAGCGTTAGCCAGAGCGGGCATCGCCTGCTCAATGAAGACGCTGTGGAAGCCCTGGTGACCAATATTTTGCCCTTGGCCGATCTGGCCACGCCCAACAAGCCCGAGGCCGAGATGCTGGCGGGCATGAGCATTGAATCGCCCGAAGATGTGGCCGAGGCTGTTAAGCGTATTCTGGCGCTTGGCCCCAAGGCCGTGCTGCTCAAGGGCGGGCATTTCGACAACACCAACACCATTGAAGTGGTGGACTGGCTGGCTTGCCCAGACGAAGAACCGTTGCGCCTGGCCCAGTCCAAGGTGGACACCACCAATAATCACGGCACCGGCTGCACTTTAAGCGCGGCAATTGCCGCCTGTCTGGCGCACGGCCTGGGCCTGCGCGAGGCTGTGCTCAAAGCCCAGCGTTATCTTAACCTGGCGCTGCGTGATTCCTACAACCCCGGCCTGGGGCACGGCCCGGTAAATCATGCTGCCAACCTGGAACCCTTGTCGCAAGTGGTCCAGGAGGTCCCGGTCAATCTATATTTTGGACCGTAAAGCGTTTACCGCTTGAACCGGCCCGGCACAGGCTGTGCAAAGCCAGGCATAACGACACCCGTACGATGAAGTCGGCGGGGGCACCGGTAAAACAAAACCGGGGCGCAAGCGCCCCGGTTTTTATATTTTTATTATTGGCTCCAGGCGTTTATTTCATTATCGGCGGCAGGGGCACCGGGGTGGAAAAAGCCGACTGGCGGCCATAATATCCGGTGGCGGCCACGGGCAAAAGCCGGGCCGTGTCGCCATTGCGGGGCACATAGTATTCATAGGCCGCAATCACGGCGCTGTCTTGCAGGCGCAGCACCCGCACCGAGCAGTAGACATTGCCGGAAACGGGCGAGTAAGTGCCCACCAGCACGGCTTCGGCGCCGTAGTTGGACTGAATGAGCTTGGCGATATCCCGGCTGAGCATGAATTCGCCCCGATTGTTAATGGCCATGTCTGCGCGCAGACGCACATCCAGGATGCGATAGCCATACTGGCCCAGGCGGGAGCCGATTTGTTGCATGACCAGGCGTCCGAACGGTGAAGTTTCGTCCAGGTTGTCCAGGTTGACCATGCTGGCCACCAGAATGCCCGCAGTCTTGTTTACCCGCCCCTTGAGCATGTCTTCCAGCGCGTCACCGGCAAAGGTGTTGGCGTGAATAAGGCTTGAGCCTTGCGGCGGATTGACCAGGGAACGCTCATAATACATGGGCGGGGCGCTCATGGCGCCGCCCTCCAGGGGTTGGGCCTGGGCTTGGGCCGCAAGCGCGCTCAGGCCGAAAACAGCCAAGCTTAATATGGAATAAAATATACGCATAACAGTATCCTCACTTGGTAACCAGGCGCACGTTTCGCTCCTGGAAGTGGGGCGGCACAAAGCCGGTTTCATCGGGGTGGACATAGTCGGCGAGTTTTTCATTATCAACCCAGTAGGCCGAAGTGGTGTGCAGTATCTGACGGTTGCCGTTCCACAGACTCATGGTCACCAAAAGCTCGCGGCGGCTGGAATAAGCCTCGTTATATGGCGGAGGAATTACGGCTGCGTTGAATTCCAGGGTCAGACTGTCCGGCTCGCGGTTCAGGGTTACCTGCAAGCCGCGCGAGACCAGCTCGGAAGTGAGCATCTGGGTCATGGCCTGGGAAAAAGGCCGACTGCTGGTGGGTTGCACAAAAATGGGCTTGGCAATGATGTCGCTGCGCCAGGCCAGAGCGGCTTTAACCCGGTCGGCCATGCGCGCGGCCAGCATTTGCCATTGATTGATACTGCGGAGCACCGGCTGGGAGTCAGGCTCCAGAGTGCCCACCCTTTGGGCGTTTTCCGGATAGGGCAGATCGCCCCAGCGTTCCTGCGCGGTCCTGGCCCAGGCGGAACTTGCGGCCAGGCACAGTACACAGGTTAAAAGCAATGTACGTTTCAACACAAATACTCCTCGGCATGGGTGTGCATGCCTTATCTGACTCATCGGCATTTTCAGCCGATGTCTTTAGAACATCTTCGCTTTGCGCTTGTCGCTTAACGGTCCTTGGAAGCCGGGACCTTTTTTCCGCTCAAGCTCCTAAACATGGAAATATGCAAAAAACAGGCCTGAAATTGAACCGCCCCGCAGCAGCGGCCCCGAAAAATTTCCGCCCAGCGCGAACACTTCCTGCCCGGAAACATATTTTTGTTGTCCGCCTTGTGCTTTGCGGCCACGCAGCCATTTTTTCCCAATTATCCATTTGACTCCTCCCGTTGTAGATTTATAAATATAGGAAGACGATATTCTCGGGCGCAGCTTGCCCGAGAAAGCATAGCATTGGCTTGTTTGAGGTGAATGGCGGCCAGAGGAGAATAGGTCTTTAGAGCATTTTAACATTGCGAAAATGCTTTAAGGTTGCCTTAAAATAAACTGATACCCCTTTGTCGCGGATATTCGGAGCAGGGATTACGTCTGGGGTTTGAAATAAATTTCAAACATGGTTGCAGATACCAGGGCGGGCCGCGTCAGGAGGTCCGGTGCTGATCTGCGTTCTGAAATCCGGTTTAGGGTAGGCTACGGGTAATAAAGTATGGATATTTTTGAAAGTAAATTGGTTAGCCCCATGCTCATGTATGAAAAGGGCCGCCCCTTTGACGACCCCAGGTATATTTATGAGGAAAAAATCGGGGGCGAGCGGTGTCTGGCTTATTTGGACTCCAAGGGCACCAGACTGATTTGTTCCCGTTGCTCTCAGATTACCGACAAATTCCCGGAACTGCAAAACCTGCACAGGTTTGTCGAGGCGAAATGCATTCTTGATGGGGAACTGGTTGTTAGCGCCGAAAAGGAAAGCCTTGCCGCTGCCTTCAAAAAACGGGTTTACCTGGATAACAGCATGATGGTCTGGCTGGCTTCCAAGGCCATGCCTGCGGCTTTTGTGGCTTTTGATATTCTGTATTATCTGGACCGCCAGATTACTCAGTTTCCGCTCATTGCCCGCAAAAAGCTGCTGGAGCGCGTGGTCAGCCAGAACAAGCGCCTGGCCCTGGCCCGGTTTGTGGAAGAAACCGGCACGGCCTTTTTTGAAACCGCCAAGGCGCGTAAGCTCATGGGCGTAGTGGCCAAGAAGAAAAGCGCGCCCTATCTTATGGGCGAGCAAAGCCGCGACTGGATTATGATCAGAAACGTGCAGGAAGATATCTTTATTGTCTGCGGTTATGTGGTCAAAGAAGGCCGTCTGGTCTGTCTGGCCCTGGGCAAGTTCAACCGCATGGGCAAGCTGGTTTTCCGGGGTTTTGTCCCGGCGCGTCTGTCCAGCCGCGAGGCGGTCATTATCTCCCGGCAAAGCCGCTACAGCAAGCATCCGTTTGTTTTTGACCCGCCGCGCCTTAATGCCAAGGTCACCTGGATAAGACCGCGGCTGGTGTGCACAGTGGGGTACGTGGATATCGGTCCGGGGGGCACCCTGCAAGGCACGGAATTCGGTCGTTTGTGCATGGACAAGACCGCGTGCGATACTGTGGATTACGGCGGGCTAGCTTATGTTTGAGCGCAAGGCGGCAGATTGCTCCGGCGACTGATCGGTTCGGGTGCAAATATATGTCTGAAGCTTTCCGCTGAAATGCTCGCCAGTGGGCCATTGATCCGGGGGCAGCAGCTCCATGGAGCAGAAACCGCACTCTTTGAGCAGGCCAAAGTAGTCCGCTTCCGTGTAAGCATGCATGCCGGACAGATATTCGCAGCATTCGCCTGTGGCCGCTTCCACAATTATATAGCGGGTCATGGCCGTGGCCGTGGCTTCGTCCCAGGCTTGCTCCTGAAGGCATAGGTGGGGGCGGGCTGAAAACAGTCCGCATTCAAAGCTCTGCCATGTGGGGGCAGCCAGTCCCTGTTGTTTTATTTCCGCAAAGGTATGGGCTTCAAGGAATAATTTCCCCTGCGCTTTAAGTGCCTGGGCAGCTGTTTTCAGGATGGTTGCGGCGTCTTTGCGGCCAAAGGCGTTGATCTCGCCGAATAACAAAAGAACTGCGTCAAACTGCCGGTCGGGCCGGTATTGGCGGATGTCG
>CAZNBK010000066.1:0-10487 GCA_964571105.1 uncultured Desulfovibrionaceae bacterium | reverse complement strand
ATATAAAAATAGAAAGTCGGACAGGACAAGCGAGGTAGGCCCACCTTTTTGGTGTTCTCCCTCACGTCCTGCCCTGCGGGGCGGCTTATTCGCCTTCGTCTCAACGCAAATCCAAGAGGTTTTGACTCCATGAAAAGAAAATTTGCCCTGGCGTTGGCCTTATGGCTGTTTGCCCCTTTCAGCGCCGCAGAGGCAGAGGAGCCGCCGTCCGCCCTGGTCAAGGCCATAGCCAAGCAGGAATCCGGACTGAATCCCCTGGCCGTCAATATCGCCGGGAAGTCGTACTATCCGGCCACACGGGAAGAGGCGGAACACCTGATCCAGGAAGCCCTGGCAGCCGGGAAGTCATTTGATGTGGGAAAGATGCAGATTAACAGTTGGTGGATGAAGCGCCTTGCCATTGATCCATTTTCCTTGCTCGATCCGAACGTGAACGAGGCCTGGGGCAAACGGATATTGGCGGAGGAAATAGCCCGGCATGGCCTGAACTGGCAGGCAGTAGGAAAATACCATTCACCAGATCCGGAGCGCGGCAGACAGTATGCCTGGCTCGTTTATCGTCACTATGCAGGCCAAAGCGCCTCCCAAAAGGAGGCGGGGCATGCCCAGCAAAAAGCAAGTCATCAAAATCTACCTGACACCGGAGGAGTTTGGAGAAATTCTAGCATCAGCCGACCGGGCAGGATTATCACTTTCGACCTTCAGTAAGCGGGTTTGCCTTGGCTTTGCTGTGCCAAGCCTGGAGCATCAGGAAGCCCGACTGGAACTTCGCCGCCTCAAAGGCGACCTTGGCCGCTTGGGCGGCCTGGTCAAACAGACGCTGGCCAACGGAGCAGACCGGCAGATCGTCCACAAGCTGCTGCATGAACTGGATGCCCGGCAGCGCGAAGTACAAGCCGCCGTGAGTCGGATAAAATAGCATGATCAGCAAGCGCGTCTTCATAGATGCGGGCAATGACAATTACGCCCGTCTTGCCGCCTACATCGCTGATGCCGGGACTCACTCCAAGCAGAGCGGCGAAAAGTGTCTTATGAGCTGGTGCGAGGGGATGCTGGGCGGCGAAGACTACGCGGAAGGCATTGCGGAAGCCGTGGACGTGCAGGCGCGGAACACTCGCGCCGCCAGCAAGACCTATCATCTGGTGATCGGCTTCCGCCCGGAGGACGAGGCGAAACTGACGCCGGAGGTACTCAAGGCCATCGAGGAACGATTCGCCTCCGCACTCGGATACACTGACCACCAGCGGCATTGCGGCGTTCACAAAAACACGGCCAACCTGCACATGCACGTCGCCTACAACATGATCCACCCGGAGAAATACACCTGCCATAAGGAGTTCCGCGATTTCTGGATACGCGACAAGGTATGCCGGGCTGTAGAACGGGATTTCGGGCTGACAGTTGACCACGGCATTGAGCATAATTCTTCTGAACGGCAACGCAACAACGATACGGCCCGGCTTGTGGAGGCCCATACCGGCCAACAGTCTTTTGACTCCTACGCCAAAGAACATCGGGAAGCGATTATGCGTTCCCTGGAAACGGCGGAAAGCTGGCAGGATCTTCATGTTGCCTTGGGCGCGCAGGGCATGGAGATAAAACCTCACGGCAACGGGTTGGCCATCAAAGACCGGCACAGCAACAAAGCGGCTCACGCCATCAAAGCCAGCGCCCTGGACAGGAGCCTGTCCCTGAAGAAGTTGGAAGCTCGGTTCGGTGCGTTTCAGCCGCCGCAGGATCTGGCTCACGTTCAAGAACAATCACGCTATACCGCCGAACCGCTACACCGCTCGCCGGAGCGCGGCCAGCTCTTTGCCGAATATCAGGCTGGAATTGAGGCCCGCAAAGCGACTTTGCAAACCGTCAAAAACCGGGAAGACGCCGCCCTTGCCGCCATCCGTGCCGAATGGGCGGCCAAACGCCGGGAGCTGGAGCGCAAAAACATAGCCAAGAAAAACCTGCGGCGGCTGTTGCAGATCGCCCGAAAGCATGAGGCTGAAGCACTGGCCGCAGCCAGGATCGCTTTCCAGGAGCCTCGTAACGTCGTGCGCCAGGATATCCCGTTCACCTCCTGGAACGGGTTCTTGCAGCACAAGGCTGAACAGGGGGATGAAATCGCTCTGGCTGTGCTTCGTTCTCGCGTTCATGCCGTACCCCCGGAACAGGAGGCGGCAAAGGCGAAAGATTGGTCGCAGCATGGCCTGGATCAGGCTTCGGCCAGCGCCACAAGGAAAGCCGAATACGCAGCCAGGGAGAGAGAAATTCTGGAGTTGGACGGCATCAGCGGTAAAGGGAAAACTCGGCTCCAGGCCGTCTTGCGCATGGAGCAGGTGCTTCAACAAAACAGGCTTGGAGCTACCGACTTCCGGCACCACATTGACCGCAAAGGAGCTGTGGTCTTCACCCTTCAAGATGGAGCCAGCGTGAGGGACAACGGAGAGGATATTCTTTTTTCCGCCCGTAGCGAATCCGCCAAGCAGACAGCCTTGGCTTATGCTCGGAAAAAGTGGGGGAAAAACCTTGAATTATCCGGAAATAAGATTATGAAAAAAGCCCGGTTGGAAAGGACTTCCCCGGAGCGGTAAAGATGCACACATAATGAGTTATGGCGAACATGGAATTAAAAACTGAACGGCTGCGAATCATTCCCTTGTCTTTGACGGCCCTGGAGCTTTTACTCCAGGGCGTTGCAAAGATGGAGGCCGCCCTGCATCTTGCTCCTTCCGGGCACCACCTGGAGTCCCATACGCAGGAAGCCATGGAAGGCTTGTACCGCCAAGCTCTTCAGCGGCCACAGGACTATCTCTGGCTGACAAACTGGCAGATCATTCTGCTGGTGGACAATATTGCCATAGGTAGCGCCTGCTTCACTGGAATACCGGATGAAAAGGGGCAGGTTGAAATCGGCTATGGCCTTACTGAGCCTTTTCGTGGTCATGGATATATGACGGAAGCCGTTGCGGCTCTCTGCGAATGGGCACTTGGCCAACCCGGTGTAGCTGCTGTAATAGCGGAGACGGAAACCGGAAACATTTCATCCCACCAGATTTTAAAAAGGAATGGCTTCACCTTGTCTTCAGAGACGGCAGAGAGCTGTTTCTGGAAAAAACGAAACCCTAAAACAGGAGGCTGACAATGGGCAAGGTTCTCTTTGTTCTGGAACTACCGGAACTCAAGCTGCGCAAAGAACATGCGCCGCCAAGCAAACGGCATAAAGATGCCACAAAGTATTCCCGCAAACAAAAGCATAAAGCGAGGCGGGACGAGGCTCCCGACAATTCGGGAGCTTCTTTGTTTCTGGGAGTGTGCAGATATACGCCAACGACTTACAGAAATTCTTTTTGCAGCTTTTTAGGCAGTGAATTCAGCAAGATTTGATATGATTCATCAACCATTTCTTTGAGAATATCGTCAGGAACATCCCCATCGAGCCGGACGGAATTCCAATGCAGCTTGTTCATGTAATAGCCGGGAACAATGTCTTTGTAGTCCTTACGAAGCTCGGCTCCGTAGATCGGTTCGATTTTGAGCGTGATAATGGGGTTGCCTTCTTTGTCCGTTCCCTGCATGGCAAACATCTTCCCGACAAGCATATACCGCCAGGCTTCCCATTCTTCTTTGTAATCTTTTTCGCAGCCTTTCTTTGCCTGGCAGTAGGCATCAAGCCAAGGGTATTTCATAAGTGTATCTCATTAGCAGGGTTTGGTTCGCTTCAGTCGGATGAGTTTGTCTATTTCGCTGTCCTACGGTCGGCAACGGCATCCACCAGTTCCCCCGGCCTGACACCAAGGGCAGAGGCAAGGCGCAATACCATGTCAAAGCTCGGCTGCTTTTTACCGCTTTCTAGGCTGTGTATAAAAGAGTGCACCACACCAACTCGCTCGCTCAACTGTTCCAGAGTGAGCCCTTTTTCCTGTCTGTATGCGCGAAGGACAACGCCGAAGGCATCTGAATGTTTTTGCTTTTCTGCCATTCAGGCAAAATAGCGAAGTACGAAGGTTTTGTTTTGCTGCTATTGGTGACAATTTATACCTATAGGTGACAGTGCCGCGTAAGCGTGCCCGCAAATATGGGCACGCGGTTGGAGATTATTTTGAGAGGCGTTCAACGGCCATAAAAACTGCTACTGCTTTTTCCAGGGACACCGTCGCAGCGGATAGCGCGCGCAATCTCAAGGTTATGGCACCATTGTTGGCAGTTATCCGGCTTTCACAAAGGGCATAGGCCAGCGATACGATTTTTTGCGCCTGAGCCTCAAACTCTGATGGGCAAACAGCGACTGTCTTTTCCATAACAACTCCTTTGGCAGAAGCAGTCGAAAACAGTACATGTTCCGAAACAAAGACCATCCGTATACATGGATGGTCGGTAAACGCCGCAAGTGGAAACGGCCTATCCGTTTCTTAAAAAGCAACGCACAATAGGCATCAAGTACATGTACCGTTCGACATGCTGATGTTAAATGCCTTGCTGTGCGCAGCAGCTTGGGCGGAAATGGTGATATATCTTGCCGAATTTTAGTTGTTACATACGAAATTACTAATAATTAAAATTAACAAAATATTAGTTAAAATCGCTTGTTAGATAGAGCGATGCCATCGTCGCGCTGACACATTTCTGGTCTGGTGAACTCATTTTTTATAGAAGTCATCCCTTTATTAACAAAGAATACAACGGCGAGAATGTGGAAACGTGCCTCTCATAAATAACAAAATGACTTTTCAGTTAAAAACTCATCCCAAGTTGCCTTGCCTTTTCTTGGGCATCGGTATTTAGAATATCCCCTTTTTCCAGTACGCCGGGAATCGTCAGGATTCCAAAATTTTTCCAATTCAGATGTAGAAGCATAGTTTCATAAGTCGAGACTAGGCCGTTGAATACACTGGTGTCAGTGTCACCAGCACAAACGAGCAAAGCGCTTTCTCTGATTTTTAACGGGCGTAGCGTATTCGGAGAAAGGTAGGCATATGTCCTGTCAATAGCGGCCTTCAACTGCGCTGAAAATCCAAACCAATAAAGCGGAGATACAAAAATAAGTGCGTCAGCCTGTTCAAGAAGCGGCTCCAATTCTATAAAAGCATCCACAAAAATACAGGCCCGACCATTACTCCAGCAACGATCACACGCCTTACACCCACCCATATTCTTTGATGCATTGAAGGTGGTAACAGTATGCCCTTTTTCGGTTGCCCCCCTAATAAATGCTTCCGCCAGGATGCTACTGTTACCGTGTTTTCTTGGGCTGCCAGTGAGTACAAGAATGTTTTTGCTCATACGGTTCTCCTTTGATTTATCGGTTCGATAGAAAGTAGTTGTGCATTCTTCTTTTGTAAAGTATGCACATTTATGACATATACTTACATTTTGGAGAGTGTAAATGGAGGCTGAACTTTGTGCTCCTACTGGAGCAGACCTTAAAGATACAGATTTTGGTTACACGCTTTCGATTATCGGTGGTAAATACAAAATGATCATTCTCTATTGGTTGGCGGACAAAGGAACCATCCGCCACAATGAACTTAAACGTGCCATAGGCACAATTTCCTTTAAGACACTAAGTATTATGCTCAAGGAGCTACAGAGAGACGAATTGATCGTACGCAAAGAGTATCCGCAGGTTCCCCCAAAGGTTGAATATAGCCTGTCGGAACGCGGTAAATCTATGATGCCCGTATTGGATGCTATATGCGATTGGGGCAGTAAAAATAGATTGCCACAAAAATAGCTCGGCTAGCGGTTGTCGAATAAATGAATCGCCCACCGTAGAGTCCTGTTCCAAGGCTTTTTTTGAGGGGGATTAAGTTGCCAAGTCCTTTTTATTTTAGAATGTGAAAAACCCGTTATCTGTAGGACAACGGATTTTTCACTATGCAGAGATTATCCTGTGCATTTCGGATATCCTGTGCAGCCCCAAAAATCATAGCCGCCCTTGCCATCCTTGCCGGGCTTTTTTACCAGGCGCACCATAGGTTTGCCGCACTTTGAGCAGACCTTGCCTGTGGCCTTGGCAAAGGCCTGGAGTTCCTGTTCCAGGCGAGCATGAGCGTCGCTGATCACGGCGTGATAGTCGGCCTTGCCTCCGGCGATGTCATCCAACGCCTGTTCCATTGTGCGGGTGAACTCATATTCGACAAAAGAGAAGTTGCCGCGCAACCCATCCACTACCATGACGCCCAACGGCGTGGGCACCAGAAAGCGTTTCTCTGTTTTGACGTACCCCCGGCTCATGACGGTATCCAGAATCGCCGCGTATGTGGACGGGCGGCCTATGCCGCGCTTTTCCAGTTCGCGTACTAGGCTGGCTTCTGTGAATCGGGCGGCGGGCTTCGTTTTTTTCGTCAGCGCTGTGCCCGACAAAGCTGTAGGCCTGGTGCCCGGCTTCATGGCCGGAACAGGGTTTTCCGGCTCCGCAGAGTCCTCCGCGTCTTCCGTAGCCGCATCCCCCGCCGTCAGAACTTTCCAGCCCTGTGAAAGCAGCGTCCGGCCCTTGGCTTCAAAGAGCGCCTGTTTGCCGTCCATGTCGGCGGCGAGCTGTAGCACCCGCACCGCGTACACGGCATCTTCCAACTGGCTGGCCAGGGAACGCAGTCGGATCAGCCGGTACAGGGATTTTTCATCGGTGGTTTCCCCGGCGTCCTCAATTTCAATATGGGTCGGTCTGATGGCTTCATGTGCTTCCTGTGCGCCTTCCTTCGACTTCCAGGAGCGCGGCTTTTCCACCAGCGGCCAGTCCTGGCCTTCGCAGAAGGCGCGGATCGCATCCACGGCATCTTGCGAAAGGTTGGGGCTGTCCGTTCTCATATATGTAATCGCCCCCTGCTCATAAAGGCGCTGCGCCAGTTGCATGGTCTGTTTGGGCGTAAACTTCAAAGCGTTGGAGGCAGCCTGCTGCAAACTGGACGTGGTGAAGGGAGCGGGAGGCGCGGAGCGGGTTTCCGTTTCCTTGCAGTCAATGACTTCCAGGGAGCGGAGCGCCGCCGCTTTTTCGGCCAGGGCTTTATCAAGCAGATACTCCTGGCCGTCTTCAAGCCACGGCTTGACCTGCCAGACGGCCTTCCAGCCGTCCGTGATATTGTCCACGTTTTCAAAGGTCAGTTCTGCGCCGTAATGGGTTGTGCTGCGGAAATCCTGTATTTCCCGCTCGCGTTCCACAACCAGACGCACAGCCGGGCTCTGCACCCTGCCGGCGGAAAGTTTCTCGCCGGCAGCATTGGAGAGCGGCCCGCTAACCATGTAACCGCAGAAACGGTCCAACACCCGTCGTCCTTCCTGTGCTGCGACCAGGGCCATGTCGATGGAGCGCGGCGCATCCAGCGCGGCCTTGATGGCTTTTTCGGTGATTTCCGCATAGGTGACGCGCTTGGCGTCTTTGAGCTTCAGGGCGTCTTGCAGGTGCCAGGCGATAGCCTCACCTTCACGATCCGGGTCTGTGGCCAGGTAGACGGATTCGGCGTTTTTGACGAGCCCGGCCAGACGTGACAGCACGTCTTTGCCCCTGTCTGTGGGAATATATTTTGGCTTGAAGTCGGGAGCAGCCACCCCCATTTCCTTCACGGGCAGATCGCGCACATGGCCGACCGAAGCGGCAACCTTCCAGCCGGAGCCCAGGAACTCCTGTACCTTTTTTACTTTGCCGGGGGATTCGAGAATAAGCAGTTTTGCGCACATGACTTTTCCTTAATGGGCCGTCAGGCGGCGCAGGGCTGGGGCACGAGGCTCGCAGAGGTATTAAGGAGAGAGGCAAAATCTTCTTTGTAAAAACGCCTGTCTAAATCCGAAACGGTATATTTTCCGGCATACCGCCTGTGCTGTTCCGGTAGCCATGACTCCATTTCCAGCATGCGCTGCCAGTATGCAGGGAATTTATGGTATATTTTCCTGGCGCGGGTAATGCCGCCCAAAGGACAGCACCAACAACTCACCCGGTCGAAAATATCATACAAACCGCCCCAAAACAGGCCGCGCTCATTGCAATACTCCAAGGCCCGTTCTTCAGAGATTTCCCACTCCACCATAGGGTAGGCATAGTCCTGAAAGTTGGGAATTTTCTTCGCTCTGTGCTTTTCCACGCGGCTCGGCTCATCGGAGGCATAGCCAAGGCATTGGACAACAGGTAGGGCAATGCCTTGCCAGGTCAAAGAGTTTGCATATGCGTTGATGGCCCGTCGCTTTTCTCCAGTGCACCAGCGCCGCATTGCGGACGGCCAGCCGTAGCCCTTGCGCGTGTTTTTGGTATTTCTTGCGCGAGTCTTCTGTGCCAAGAGGAAATTAAAATCGTCACGGGGCACAAGGCGCGTAATCTTTTGCTTGATAATATCCTCAACCTGCGAAATGTGGGCCTCCATATGAGGAAACTCCCAGCCAGTATCAAAATAGACAATATCGACCATTTTTATGCCAAGTTCATGCAGCCGCAGTACAAGATAGGTACTGTCTTTCCCGCCCGAAAACGAGGGAACGATGCTTGCCTTTTGCCAATCCATTTTTTTGCTGGAGAAATGCACATTGCCAAATGATGTTGCCGACATGACGTATCCTTAAAAGACCGTCATGCGGCGCTGGGTTGGGGCGCAAGGCTCGCAAGGGTATGAACGATAAGCTAGAATTTATTGGGCTTATGCTGCAAAGGCTTATGAACCATATCGCAGTTCATACACCTCTTTTGGTATTGGGATAATACAAAAGGGATGCCCTGACATATCTATCATTACCTTCCAATCGTTCGAGAATTGGCTCTCTGCCATTTTCGCGCCACACTTTATTGCGTGCTTTACCTTTTCATCAAATTCATCTTCTTTTACATAAAAATCCAAATGAATCATTTGCTGTTGTCCTCTTGTGGTAGATGGCCATATCGGATTTTTATAGTTGGGATTGTTCTGAAAAACTAAAGGTGTTTCCGTATGATCATCCTTTATTACTGTAATCCATTTTTCCCCTTCATGAACTTGGCTACTTTTAGTCCATCCCAACAATTCTGCATAAAAGTCAGACAATTCTTCAATGTTGTCACTGTCTAATACGATTGCTCCCAATTTCACTGTAATATCTCCATGTAGTAAAATTTTAATTTGTTGCGTGAGCTTTTATTATCATACTCGTTGGCACAGTAAAATCCTATCAAATGCTCATTCCTATTTCCCTGCCTTGGGAACGAGATTTTTCCTTTTCCGTATCCTTTTGCAGGGCAAGGCCCACTTGCCGTTTCACTTCATCCAAGCCGCGTGACTGATGCAAGTCGTTGAAGTCCGTCAACCCTCGTGCCCGTTCCTCTTCGTTGAAGATCGGAGCCACAACCTTGCCGCCCACCGCCTTGGCCGCATCCTGGGCCAGAGCAACGCCCTTGTTCCAGAGTTCCGTGCCTTCCGACGTCCGGCGTGTATGCTGGTGATCATTATCCGCGCAGATGGTGATCGCGGCGTTGGGGTACTTTTCCCGAAGTTTTCGCGCCACGGGCTCCAGATTGCCAGCATCAAAAGCTACGGCCACGGGCTTTTCCGTTGCCATGTGCAGGCTTGCGCCTGTGGCGTAACCTTCGGCCAGGATGATTTCACCTTGGGCCAGGTCTTTTTCAGAATCAAAGTTTTCGCCGGTAATCAGATGGAAATTGCCGTTTTTCTCCATGCCGGGAAGAAAGCGTTTTTCTCCTTCCGGCGATATGCGTTGCAGACCACGCAATGCGCGATCCGCATTTTGCACCGGCACCAGTAAATTGCCGTCCAGATCTTCACGGACTCCCAAGGGCTCGATGCCCTTTTTCTGGAGATACGGATTTTCCTTTGAGGCCCAATCATAAGCTATCCACCGTGCATAGGCCTCCCGTGCGGCAGAATGCTGTATCTCCTGGATTTCCTTCTCGCGCTCGATGCGTTTTTTGTAGTTGTCGAACTCTGCCATGACGCGAAGAAGCTTGTCGTAGTGTTCTTTTGCTTCGCTTTCGGCGGCCTTGATCTGAGAGGTGATCTCTTCGGCGCTTTGGTCGGCGTTTTGCTGATTGTCTTCGTCGATTTTTGCGCTCTGTTGTTCGACCTTGGTGTTTATTGTGGACTTGCGGTCGGCTGCCTCTTTTTTTGCTTTCATCATGTCTTTTAGTTGGTTGACCTTTGTCATTTTTATCTCACTTTCCAAGCAGCGCGCTGACGATCTGCGCTGTAAAATCGACGGTGGGAATGACCTTTGAATAGTCCATGCGCACGGGGCCAATGACCCCGAGAGTTCCTACCGTTCTGTTTCCGTTTTTATATGGCATCGTTACGATCGAACAATTTTCCAGCGCACTATAGCCGCTTTCATTGCCGATGAACACGCAAATTTCGTCGCTGTTTTCTGCGCTTTGCAAAAGACGCATGAGCTGTTTTTTTTCTTCCAGCGCCTGCATGACCGACTTGAGGCTTTCGACGTCCGAGAATTCGGGGGCTTTTAAGAGGTTTGTTTCGCCGCGCACGAGCAGTTCGTTTTGTGACGCGTCGTCAAGAAGCGCGGCCGAC
>CAZNBK010000065.1:0-10528 GCA_964571105.1 uncultured Desulfovibrionaceae bacterium | reverse complement strand
CCACCCTCTCCGCCAATATCAATACTTTTTAGCCAATCCGCTACGCAAAAACAGGTGAACCTAAAAAGCTCAATACGTGATTTTATACGTGATTTGTTTCTCACCCCCGCACCACAACCCCGTTTGTGTTTCACATTCCGACCCAAGCTTAGACGATTTTGACCCGGATGCTTTCACGCAAACGGGTTGCAGCTTGCCTTCCATATGAAGCAGCACCATCCCGACTGGATTGTTATTTTTTTCGATGAAATTGCCCATGATCGTAATTTTTTCAGCAGACAAAAAAACTGCTGATGCTGTTGACTCGTTTTGGTATCGTATAGAGATTGGCGACGCCGACGAAATGGTACTGATCTCCTGTGATCGAGAAGGCAACACCGCTACCCCCGAAAGCTCAAAATAAAGATGTGAACCACTGCCCATACTCCACTGGCTTACCGCTGATGGGGTTTATTTTTTAATCTATCGCCAACATCAAACTTCATAAAAAAATGTGTTTTTTTTTGCGTTTATTGAGGATAGAATAAGAGCACAAAGAAAACTCCTCCCAAAAAGCACCTCGTCTACCCCTATGGCCGCCACCGCAAGGGGGAGACCTGCCAGCGGTTGCATGAAAATTTCCGGGGGGAGGGACAACCAAAACACAATCAGCACGCCTTGAAGTCGGTACAAGCACACTTTTTCCACTTGAAAGAATTTACGTTTCGCTTTAACCATAGACAAGAAACCCTCTACAAATTCGTCTTAAAAATTCTTAGCGAGGCCCATCTTGCCTGGGCAGGGGCCGCAGTAAAAAAACACCAATGCTATACGCATGTGTTAATGCTTGGTTTTATATCCATCCTTAAAGCTTACAACCGGGGAGGGCATTAGTGAACGCTACAGCTTATTACGCCCACACTAAGACCGGATGCCCGCCAGAACACTGGCAGCTTTTAAGCAACCACCTTACTGCCACCGCCAAGCAAGCAGCGGCATTCGCCACGGCGTTCAACTGCGCCTATCTTGCCGGTATTGCCGCCTACCACCATGACCTGGGCAAATATTCCCAACCTTTCCAAAATCGCCTACATGGCGATCTGCATAAAGTGGATCATTCCACAGCCGGTGCGCTTGAGCTTGCCCGCTTCGCCCATTTACAGCCGCTGGGCCGCTTGCTGGCATATTGCATTATGGGCCACCATGGCGGATTGCCGGATACCGGCAGCAAAAGCTTGCCTGGCAGTTTTAAAGCCCGGCTGGACAAGGAAATCCCTGAATATAGCGCCTTTGCACAAGATCTGCCACCTTATGATACCTGCCCGCCGGAGCTCTTGAGCCAGTTACCCTGCGATGACTTTTTCAGCCTGGCTTTTTTTGTGCGCATGCTTTTTTCATGCTTGGTTGACGCCGACTGGCTGGATACCGAGCGTTTTATGCAAGGCGCTGCCGTAGAACGGGGTGATTTTCTTTCCATGAACGAGCTTTACGCCCGCTTTACCGCGCACATGGGCGGCCTAGCCACGGAAAATTCGCCCATAAACGCCAAGCGCAGAGAAATCCTCGACTCCTGCCTTGCCAAAGCGGAACAACCCCGAGGGTTGTATACCCTTACGGTGCCCACCGGCGGCGGTAAAACCCTGTCTTCGCTGGGGTTTGCGCTTAAACATGCCGTGTGCAACAATTTAAGCCGAGTTATTTACGCCATTCCCTATACATCCATTATCGAGCAAAACGCCCGGGTTTTTCGCGAAGTTCTGGGCGACAGCTGCGTGCTGGAGCACCACAGCAATTATCGGTTCGAGGGCGAGCCCGGGCCTAGCGCCGATGACAACTACGACGATAAAATAAAGCTGGCAGCCCAGAATTGGGATATCCCGGTCATCGCAACCACCAACGTGCAATTTTTCGAATCGCTGTTTGCCAACCGGCCTGCCCGCTGCCGCAAACTGCACAATATCGCCAACAGCGTCATTATTTTGGACGAAGCCCAAATGCTGCCGGTGGAATTTTTAACCCCCTGTGTCAAGGCTCTGCAGATACTGGTGCGTTTTTACAATTGCAGCGTGGTTTTGTGCAGCGCCACCCAGCCCAGTTTAAACAAATATTTTGAGCCGCTTAAGCCCGTAGAATTGATGGATGACCCTGCCGGACTGGAGCGTTTTTTTAAACGGGTGCAAGTGGAATACTGCGGCCTTCGCAATGATGACGCGCTGGCAGCGGAACTGCTTGACCATGATTCTGTGCTGACCATTGTCAATACCCGCCGCCACGCTAAAGAGCTGTATTATAAGCTGAAAGCTGCCGACAACGCTTATCATCTGAGCACGCTGATGTGCCCGGCCCACAGGCGGGAAAAGCTGGATGAAATCAAAGCCCGCTTGAAGGCCGGTCTGCCGACGCGCGTGGTTTCCACCCAATTAATCGAAGCCGGTGTGGATATTGATTTCCCTGCGGTTTATCGCTCTGCTGCCGGCATCGACAGTATCGTGCAGTCGGCGGGGCGCTGCAACCGAAACAACAAGCTGGGCGGGCTGGGGCTGGTGCGGGTATTCCAGTCTGGCGAAAGTTATGGCCGACCCAAGGGCTATTTGCAGCGTACCGCGCTGATTGGTGAAGGTATTGCCGAAAATTATGCTGACGTGATTTCTTTGGACGCTGTTAAAGCTTATTTTGAGCAACTATACAAAGTGGAAGGCAATGCCAAAGGCGTCCTGGATAAACTGGGCATTATGGAGTTGTTCAACGTTTACCCGCCTGATAAAGAAGATTTTGCATTTAAAACCTGCGCCGAACAATTCAGTTTAATTAACAATTCAACTTACGGCGTCATTATTCCATACGACGATGCAGCCCGTGGTTTGATTCACAGTTTGCGCCACACAGATTTTCCGGCGGCTTATTTGCGTAAGCTGCAAAATTACACCGTAAATCTATACGAACAGGACTATCTGACCCTATACAACAAAGGGGCATTGGAAAGCATTGGCGGTGCAGATATGCTTATGGATGAAACGCGTTACAATGCTGATGAAGGGTTGATTATTGACAAAGAAGCGGAAGCAAGGTTCGTTTGATGTAAGCTTAGAGCATTTTGACATTGAAATTATATATTGGAAAATGCTCTGGTGCAGTGAAGCAGCCGCCGATGCGGGCACGTAAGCATGCGAACGCCGCGGCTGAGGCCCGCAGCGCGCTGGGCGGTACGCACTCCCGCCGTAGCGGCAATCTCAAGCGTAAAATGCTCTAAAAAGGAGGCATCATGACCCATGGCATAACTCTGGAAGTGTGGGGCGATTATGCCCTCTTCACCCGGCCTGAAATGAAGGCGGAACGCGTATCCTACGATGTTATGACGCCTTCAGCAGCGCGGGCCGTGGTGGAGGCCATTCACTGGAAACCGGCTATTCGTTGGCAAATCGAGCGTATTCACGTCATAAATGAAATTAAGTTCGCCAATATCAAGCGTAACGAAGTCGGCAAAAAAATGTCGGAAAGTAATGTTAAAGACGCAATGAAAACCGGCAATCTGGACAAGCTATATCTGGATGTGACGGCCTGCCGAGAGCAACGTTTCGCCATGGTGCTTAAAGACGTGCGCTACGTGATCGAGGCCCGTTTTGAGCTTACGGAAAGCGCTACAGCGGACGATTCACCCGCAAAGCATATCAGCATTGCCAAAAGACGCATGCAAAAAGGTCAGACTTTTAACCAGCCGTATCTGGGCTGCCGTGAATTCAGCGCTAATTTCAGGCTGCTGGAAGACCCGACCGCCATTCCGGAAAGCTTCTACAAGGGGCGGGAAGCGTATGATTTGGGCTTTATGCTCTACGATATTGATTACGCCAACAAGCGCACCCCCATGTTCTTTCGGGCACGAATGGAAAACGGCGTCGTCAATGTGCGGGACTGCGAGGTGCTGACATGATTTTGCAATCTTTATGTCGCTATTATGATATTCTGGCAGCTGACGCCAATTCTGAAATCCCCCGCGCGGGCTGGTCCAGCGCAAAAATAAGCTTTGGCCTGGTGCTTGCGCCAAACGGAGAGCTGAAACAAATTATAGATTTGCGCGAAAACGCGACCAAAGGCAAAAAGCTGGTGCCGCGCAGCATGCTGGTGCCGGAACAGCAGGTCCGCACCAGCGGCATTAAACCGTTTTTTCTTAGTGACAAATCAGACTATATTTTAGGCGTAAAAAACGAAAAAATTATGGCGGCACAATTTGCGGCTTTCAAAGATTATAATCTGAAATTGCTGGAGCCGCTGCAAAACGAGGCCGCTAACGCCGTAAAAACCTTTTTAAGCGCCTGGCAGCCGAAAAAAGCCCATGATTTTTTGGCGCAGGTTTCCGGGTTTAGCGAGGACATACTGGCGTCGCCCAATTTTGTATTTATGCTTGGCGGCAATTATGTACATGAAGATCAGGAAATTATCGCCCTATGGCATAAAACGCAAACCGCAGCAAGCGCAGACGCCGCAATCGCCTATTGCCTGGTCAGCGGTCAAAAGTCCGGCATCGCTGTTCTGCATCCGCAAATCAAAGGCGTGCGCGGCGCACAATCCACCGGTGCCAGCCTGGTAAGCTTTAACGCCACCGCTTTTAAATCTTACGGCAAGGAAAGTGGCTACAATTCGCCGGTGAGCGAAAGTCGGGCATTTGGGTATACAACCATGCTCAACTGGCTTTTGCGCGGCGACTCTTCACAAAAAATGCAAATCGGCGACGCCACGGTAGTTTTTTGGGCCGACAGTCCGGTTAAAGCCTACAGCGTTTTTTTCCGGGATTTCGCCAACCCGGAGATTAAAGGCGAGCAAGGCAAGTCGGAAGAGGAAAGAGCTGTGGGCGCCAGGGCGGAAAAGGAAATAGGCAACGTCTTACTGGCGCTCAGCCAGCACCGCAAAGCCGTGGTAGATGATGAAGAAATCGACCCGGAGACAAATTTTTACATTCTGGGTCTGGCCCCCAATAATGCCCGGATTTCAGTACGTTTTTTCCTGCGCGATACGTTCGGCGATTTCGTGGCCAAAATGGACCAGCATTACCGGGATCTTGAAATTGCCGACCAACGCTATAAATATCCGCCGTTATGGATGCTTTTGAACGAAACCGTGGTTAAAAACGCCCGAGAAAAAAATCCCGCGCCGGTGCTGGCGGGCAACGTGGCCACGGCGGTGTTTACAGGCGCAAGGTACCCCACAGCTTTGCTTGCGGCCATCATTCTGCGCATTCGCGCCGATCACGATGTGAACTGGCTGCGGGCCGCCATCATTAAAGCCTGCCTTTTAAGAAAAGCTCGTATTGCGGACAACAATAAACTGCAGGAGGTTTTAACCGTGAGTTTGAATGCCGAAAGCACTAACCAGGCCTATTTGCTGGGGCGGCTGTTCGCCGTTTTAGAACGCGTGCAGATAAGCGCCCAGGGCGACATCAACAAAACCATTAAAGACAGTTATTTTTCTACGGCTTCGGCAACGCCGAGGGGGGTGTTTGCGCAGTTAATCACGCTTGCGCAGCACCATTTGGCCAAATTGCCCGAGAGCGGCAATGTTTACTTCAACAAGCTGATGGGTGAAATTATCGATAACATCCAAAGTTTCCCGGCCACCCTTAATTTAGACGAACAAGGCCAGTTTATTCTGGGCTATTACCAGCAGCGCCAGTATTTTTTCATCAAAAAAAGCGCTGACAAAGAAAACACCGAGGCCGCACAGTCGTAAGATAAAAGGAGATTAACATGACCGAATTGAATAACCGTTATGAATTTGTAATTTTATTTGACGTGGAAAACGGCAACCCCAACGGTGATCCCGATTCCGGCAATATGCCCCGCATTGATGTGGAAACAAGTTACGGCATTGTTACCGATGTGTGCCTTAAGCGCAAAATCAGAAATTATGTGCAGCTGGTTAAAGGCGATGTGGATGGATATAAAATTTTTATAACTGAAGGGGTCCCCCTCGCTACCAAACAAAAACAAGCTTATGACTCGCTGGGGTTAACTGCTGGTAAAAAAGCCGATCCTGATGCGCGGCAGTTTATGTGCCGGAATTATTTTGATGTGCGTACGTTTGGTGCGGTGATGACTACAGGAAAAGCAGAGGATAACGCTAAAGATAATTTGAAAGAAAACAAAAAAGATAAAAAATATTACAACTGCGGCCAGGTGCGCGGGCCGGTACAGATCAATTTTGCCCGCAGTATCGATCCCATTTTTCAAAGCGAGATCACCATTACGCGCCAAGCTATTACCACCGAAGATGATGCCCAAAAGAAAACCACTGAAATGGGCCGCAAAAGCATTGTGCCCTATGGCCTGTATCGCGCCGAAGGCTATATTTCGGCCAACCTGGCCCGCCAAACAGAGTTTACCGAAGCTGACCTTGCGCTCTTATTCGAAGCCATCGAAAACATGTTTGAGCACGATCATTCTGCAGCTCGCGGAAAAATGGCTGTCCGTAAATTTATTGTCTTTAAGCATGCCGATGTTTTAGGCAACGCCCCGGCGCACAAGCTGTTTGATTTGATCACGGTTGCGCGCAAAGAAGACAAACCCGCCCGGGCCTTTACCGACTACGCGGTAAGCATTGACCGTGCCGGACTGCCCAGCGGCGTGGAAATTATAGAACGCATTTAATGGCATACCCTGATGAAGACCTGTTGGCGCTTTCGGGCATTCAGCATATGGCTTTTTGCCCGCGCCAATGGGCGTTGATCCACATTGAGCGCCAGTGGCAGGAAAACCTCCTGACCATTGAAGGCCGTTTTTTGCATGAAAAGGCCGACAACCCCTACATTGTGGAAAAACGCCGTGATCTGATAGTCAGCCGCGCCGTAAATCTGGCTTCTTATGAACTGGGGCTTTGCGGCGTGGCCGACATTGTGGAGTTCTGGCAGGCGGAAGGCCCTGAAAACGCCGTTAAATTGCCTAAGCGCCAGGGGTTCTGGCGGCCCATGGTGGTGGAATACAAACGCGGTCGCCCCAAGCACACAGATTGCGACGAGGTGCAATTATGTGCCCAGACTATCTGTTTGGAGGAAATGCTGGGAGTGAGCATTGCAACCGGCGCTTTGTTTTACGATGCCGTTAAGCGTCGGGAATCGGTAACGCTTACCGAAGCTTTGCGCGAACGCACGCAAGAACTGGCAAAGGCAATGCACCGCCTTTATACGGCAGGGCTAACCCCGATAGCGGAAGTCACCAAAAGCTGCACCCGTTGTTCTTTAAACGAATTGTGCTTGCCGGATATAAGCAAGCGCAATGCAGCTGCTTATTTGCGAACATTCTTATCCAGTTAGAGCAGCTTGACTTTGAAACATTACAAAACTCAAATACCAAACGCTGTCATTGGAGCCAAAAGGCAAAAATACATTTCCTTTATAAATGCGCAAAATCTAAGACGATTTTGCGAAAGGCACGCGCTGCTTGACCTTACCGTATACCTCTCGGTCGCACGTCCTGTGCGACACAAGAGGGTCGCTTGTGAAAAACGTGGTTTTCACTGCGCTCCCGCGCGCGGGTGTTGCTGCGCGGCACCAGAGCATTTTATCAATTCAATGTTAAAATGCTCTAAAGCCAAAAGGCTCTAAAAAATGAGGGCCCAAGCCATGCGTAAGTTACTGAATGTGCTGTATATTACCACTCCAGAAGCCTATTTGACCAAAGACGGCGAAAATGTGGTCGTTTCCATTGAAGGTGAAAAAAAACTGCAGCTACCCGTGCATACGCTTGAAGGCATTGTCTGTTTCGGCTACAGCGGCGCCAGTCCGGCCTTGATGCATTTTTGCGCCGAGCGGGGTGTGGGCCTGGCTTTTCATGATGCCCACGGACGCTTTATGGCGCGCATACAGGGGCCGGTTGCCGGTAATGTATTGCTGCGCAAAAGTCAGTACCGGGCGGCGGAAGATCCCTGCCTGTGCCTGGAAGTTGCCCGCAACATTATCAGCGCTAAAGTCGTAAATTCCCGCAACGTGCTGCTGCGGGCAGCGCGTGAAAACTCAGCCGACGAATCATCAGCTTCGGACTTAAAAAATGCCGCTGACAAGCTTAAGAAAACGCTTCTTGATATACAAAACGCAATGGATCTGGATAGTTTGCGCGGCCTGGAGGGGGATTGCGCCCGCCGGTATTTCGGGGTGTTCGACCATTTGATTTTACAGCAAAAGGCTGATTTTGTTTTTAGCGGTCGCAATAAACGACCGCCCACCGATGCTGTGAACGCCTTGTTGTCTTTTTTATACACTGTATTGGCGCATGATGTACAATCGGCACTGGAAGCAGTGGGGCTGGACCCGTATGTGGGTTTTTTGCACCAGCTGCGCCCGGGACGCCCGGCGCTGGCGCTGGACCTTATGGAAGAATTACGGGCGTTTTTGACCGATCGAGTGGCCTTATCGCTCATAAATAAACAGCAGTTAAATAAAAAAAGCTTCGTTGTTAAAGAAAACGGCACTGTGCTTTTGGATAAAGACATGAAGCGTAAAGTGCTGGAAGTCTGGTTTAACCGTAAAAAAGAAACACTGACGCATCCTTTTTTACAGGAAAAGCTGGAAGTTGGGCTGATACCCTATGCGCAGGCCATGCTTATGGCCCGTTGGCTGCGCGGCGACCTGGATATGTATCCACCTTTTATGCAAAAATAGGTGAATGTATGTTAGTGGTTGTGGTCTATGATATTAATACTGAGTCAACCAGCGGCGAAGCCAGACTTCGTCGCGTGGCTAAAGAGTGTGTAAATTATGGCCAGCGTGTGCAAAATTCGGTCTTTGAATGCCTTGTGGATCCGGTGCAATTAAAAATATTACAGGAAAAGCTGTCTGCCATTATGAATCCGGATGTTGATAGTATACGATATTATTATTTAGGTAAAAACTGGCAGAATAAAGTTGAACATATCGGTGCGAAACCAAGCTACGACCCGGAAGGTTTTTTAGCGATTTAACCAGCGCGGACCTAAAGCGCACATAAAAATGCCGGAAGATTCGCGAAGATGTGTCGGACTTGACTTTTCACCTGTTTTAATTTTGCGGGCAAGTCCATTTTGTATGAAAAAATGTGACGTTCGCGGAAAATATGGTTTAAGTATCGCTAAATGCTGATAATAAGCCACCTACTGTCGCGCCTCCTACAGGCGCGTGGATTGAAACTTGGGTTCCGCCGTATCGCTGCGCCCCTGAATTGAGCGCCGACAAAACCCGGCTACGCTACCGTATCATATTGCCCAATGGTGAGAGCGCCTTGTTCGATCAGGATGATGTGCTGCACTGGACGTTCATAGGGTGGGACGGACTTAAAGGCTTTTCGCCCCTTGACTGCGCCCGTAACGCCATCGGTCTTTCCATCGCAGGGCAGGAGTTTAATGAACGGTTCTTTGGGCAAGGCAGCGCCGCAGACTACGCCTTTGAGTTCCCGCAAAAATTCGACGAGCAACAGGCAGAGATTTTTTACAGCTTGTGGGAACGCAACCACTCAGGGCTTTCAAAGCAGCGCATGCCTATTATTGCGGATAACGGGGCCAAGGTCGCACGCTTAGACTTCAAGGCCAACGAATCACAGTTGATGGAAAGCCGCTCGTTCCAGGTCGAGGACATTTGCCGCTTTTACGGTGTTCCCCCGCACATGGTCGGGCATACGAGCAAAACTACTTCTTGGGGGACAGGCATTGAAGAGCAGACCCTTGGTTTTGTGAAGTTCACCCTGCGCGACATTCTTAAAGGCTTGGAGCAAGAGATCAACCGCAAACTCCTCCGTTCTGCCAAGTTTTACAGCAAATTCAATCTTGACGCCCTGCTTCGTGCTGACTCCAAGGGTCGAGCCGATTTTTACAAAGCGGCATTGGGTGGCACGCAGAATCCCGGTTTTATGACGGTTAACGAGGTCAGAGAGATTGAGAACTTAGCCCCAATTGACGGCGGCGACACGCTGTACGCGCCCAAGGAAAAGGCCGGGCAGAACAACACAACGGATAAGGAGGCAGGCAATGACGCCGCTTAATAAGATGAATGCCCGCGATTTGCTGGAAAAGGCACGGGTAGAGGCCAAGGCCCGCATTGAATCAGGCGGGCCGCGCCTGCTTTCCCCTGCGCCCGTATTCAACAAGGCCGAGGACGAGGCCACAGTTTACCTCTATGACGTGATTGATTCGTGGTGGGGCATTGATTCCGGGCAGTTTGTGAAAGACCTGAACGCTATCACGGCCAAAACCATCCATCTGCGCGTCAATTCCCCCGGCGGCTCGGTGTTCGATGCCGAGGCCATCCAGACGGCTTTGCAGCAGCACAAGGCCCGCGTAGTGGCCCATATTGACGGAATGGCGGCATCTGCTGCCACCTATGTGGCCCTTGCTGCGGATGAAGTCGAAATGTCGGACGGGGCAATGTTCATGATTCACAATGCGTGGACGTTTGCTTTCGGCAATGCTTCCGAGCTTGTGGACACCGCCGCCTTGCTTGAAAAAATCGACGCAAATTTGCTGCGTGACTATCAGGCCAAGACCGGGGCCAGCGCCGAACAGATCAAGCAGTGGATGGACAACGAAACGTGGTTCA
>CAZNBK010000064.1:343-10579 GCA_964571105.1 uncultured Desulfovibrionaceae bacterium | reverse complement strand
TAGATAAAATAGATTTTATCGGACAGTAAAAATCGCTACTTCCCTTGACCTGTCCTCTAAAGTGAATGCAGTATATCACGGGATGTTGCATGAATATGCGCGATGCTCTGTGATTTCAGCATGTTTCAGGATGCTGAAATATGTTTTATGGGTGATTGAAAAGCGTGCAAGGTCTATCATCTTGCTGCAATGTCTTTCAGGACTTTTCATACGGATTGATGAAGGATATGCAGAGGCATGACGCAAGACCCGATAAAAGAAAAAACGCAACGGCTTTTCGTGGCTGTGGAGTTGCCGGAGTCCGTCCGCCAACTTCTGAGCGAGTGGCAAACAGGTCTACCGGGTGTCCGTTGGACTGCCCCGGAAAATCTACACCTGACAGTCCGTTTTATAGGTGAGGTGCCGCAGGCAAAGGTACCGGTAATCAAAGCGTGGCTGAAAACTGTTTCGGAGAACGCCTTTTCACTCCAGATCAAAGGCCTTGGCTACTTTGACAAACACCCGCAGGCCGTTGTCTGGGCGGGGATTGTCCCTTCACCGGAACTGGCTGCGTTGCAACAGCGGGTGAATGATGTTCTGGCACTCCACGCCGGTATCAAGAAAGATGTCGGTCAATTTTCACCGCACATCACTCTCGGACGAGTAAAGCAAGCGGACAGGGCGGCGCTGAAAGCCTTCACCGCCAAATACGGCGATGTGACTACAGCCACGTTTAGGGTGGAGTTTTTCACCTTATTCAGCAGCGTGCTGGCTCCGGGCGGAGCCGTGCACAGCGTTGAAGAACGGTATTCTCTCAATGATGGGTTATCGACGGAGTGATCTTTGTGAATATAACCGTGGTTGACTACAATCCTGGGTGGGCGAAAGCGTTCAGTACCGAAGCCGCGCAAATAACGCGGATTCTGGGGGATAATCTACTGCAAATATTCCATATCGGCAGCACATCTGTTCCCGGATTGCAGGCAAAGCCCATTATCGACATCATGCCTGTTGTTCGCAATCTTGCGCGGGTGGATGCCTGCGCTGCGGCATTTGAGGGCATCGGCTATGAAGTGATGGGCGAATTTGGCATGCCGGGCAGAAGATATATGCGTAAAGGCGGCGACAACCGCACCCACCATGTTCATACGTTTCAATATGACAATACTGCCGACATTTTGCGGCACTTGGCTTTTCGGGATTACCTGCGCTGCCGCCCTGATATCTGCTCAGAGTATGGCAAACTAAAGAGCAGGCTTGCACTGCAATATCCGTCAGATATTGAGGCTTACGGCGACGGCAAAGAGGATTTTGTGAGACAGGTCGAACGTGATGCGCTGCAATGGCATTGGGAAAATGTGAAATGATCGAAAAAGCGCGAGAAAAAGATTTCGATAGAGTTATGGCAATCTGGCTGAACACCAATATTGCCGCGCATCCCTTTATTCCCCAATCGTATTGGGAGGATGTGTTCGCCCAGGTGGAAGAGGTCATGCCTGCAGCCGATGTATTTGTTTACCGTGAAAACACTGGCGTGCTGGGATTTATCGGCGTTACGGATAACGAGTATATCGCGGGGCTGTTTGTGGAGGGGAATGCGCAATCCCAAGGAATTGGCCAAAAGCTGCTTAACCACTGTAAGCAGCTATACCCGCGTCTGGAATTGGATGTTTTTACGGAAAATCCCGGTGCTGTTCTATTTTATCAAAACAATGGATTTGAAATTGCCAGTACAAAGATAAGCCCGGATTTCAACCGCGAAGAACATCACATGGTCTGGTCGGCATAAGTTGATGCAGCCTCGACGTGATCTGACGACCAGAACAGCAAAGCGAAACTGGCTGTCAGATCACGTCGAGACTGCCCCAGATCAACCTGAACTACTACACTTCAGGTATTTATTCGTACCGCTTTATACGGTAATATTGTAAGACTTCGCGGATGGCTGAATCCATATTTTCAATAGTTTCATCCGTAAAAATATTACTTTCTATTATGGGATTAATTTTCATTTTTTGTTTTGGCGTAAGTGCAGCGTATGCGCTACGCCATTGGGCGGTCATGCTCCCATATTTTTCAAAAACTTCCTCGGTCATTTTGGCGTTTTTCTTACCCCCATTTGCTAAATAGAGCTCATATGCTGCGCGATCATATTTATATCGCTCAATTATGAACGCCTCCGGCATAATGAGTATCTCATGAAACTGCTCTAAATCCTTTCCAAACGCCACTTCAAAAAAGTTTTTACCGCGACCGATCTTTCCATGCGTTGAATTGAGTACAGCTTGTATTGCGCGTATAAATTTTCGACTCCACGATTTACCCGTAAAATTCCGATTATTAAAATACGCAGGGTCGTCAATGGGATGATACTTCATTGGGAACGAGTAAATGCCCACGCCGAGCTCTTCACATAAATCTACATTTAAACGCAATCGTTTGTATAATTCATCAGGAGTATCATCGTCGGTATTGTAAAGCAGATAATTAGAAAGATCGCGTATGCCATAGCGAGCAGCAAGCCTAACGGCTTCCTCATAAACCTCTCGAATCGGTCTGCCATTTGGTTTTTGTGGGTCAACATCCCAATGATCAAACGCTATACGAAGCGGACGAATGTTCACTTCCGCGAGTTTTTTCATTTTCGCTTCAGTCATAAGACGGGCATCAACGCCTTGGTTAAAATCGATAAAACGAATTCGCCCTCGTCCTGATTTTATTTTTGCGTAGATGTGCTTTTCGTACAAGGGAGCAAAAGTGTCATCAAACGCTAGCACCGATTCTGCGCTAGCGGTGTCGGCATACAGCAACCCCAATTCTTCGCGACTAATATAGAACTGCCCTTGCTCGGCTTCAGTCAGCTTATTGGCGACACTATCGTACACCTTCACGATTTTTTTGATATACGTCCTAACATTATAACCATCGCGAATATTATTAATCGCGATAGCGTATTCGTTTGGAGCTATATGTAGTTCTCCCTTGCCAAACCCTAGCTCCTTTATCTCATCAATTATTGCGTTGAACGAACGTGAGGCAAACACGTTATTGTCAAGTAAAAGCAAATCCTTCTGTGCTCCAAAACGGTGAATAGTTTCTTCAATCTGCCCTTTGATACTTATAAACTGGCACGGCTTACCTGGTTCAAGGCGCGGCACTGCGCAAAATGAACAATGATTGACGCACCCTCGTGTCATGTAGCCAAAGTAAGCATTGTTCGCGGGATAGACATAATCAATCTCGTCAAGGATTGAATAATCGAGCGGCAATTCGTCAATTATCACATCGCTGTCGGCATCAATTTGTCCCGGCCTATCGAACAAGGCCCCGCCTCTATCATTGCGGTAAGGTTTTATCCCGGTCGCGTCTTCAAGTTCCTTGTGTAGGATTGTAGAAGCGATCCCTCCAACGATGATTTTGCCACTTTCTGCTATAAACTTCTTTGCAGAATTTATGGTTTCAATTGTTTCCTTCCAATAAAAAGTGAAAAGCGTTGTAACTCCAACTATGTCAAACTTGGGATAATCTCCAGCCTTATACCTCATTCTTGTACTGCGTAATTCTTGTTCTGCTGCAAAGTCGGGGATGCCACCTAGCGGTGCAAGTTTACCATCTTTTATATGCTGACGCATTACACCTGTGTACTCGCCAAGAGCCACATTGTAGTTGTCCTTCCAAAATTCCTCGAATAGCAGGTCAACTGCTAAATCGCGAAGGTCGCCTTTAAAAAAACGGACATCGTCACCGCGGCTACGAAAGTAAGTAGAAAGTTTCATAAGCCCCATGGGGGGGTACTTATTCTTGTAATTGGGTTCAAGTAATAGAATTTTACGAGGCATTAGTTCAGCTCTTCCTCAAGTTTAGCAATAATTGCATCTGCCGTGGAGGAATCAGCTAACGCCCGGACGATATCAATAATCTTGTCCAGCGGTATGTACTTATCACTCGGCTTGGCCAGTGTTGCCTGTGGAGATGTAACGGGTTCAGACGTTGTAGTGGTTAGACTCTTTGTCTTATCGCCTGTTGAAGCTGGCTTCGACGGTACAGGGTGTGCTGGGCGGGAGGCACGTTTCTCCTCGTTCTTCTTGAATATCTCATTAACAACCGCTGCAACGGTTCCAGGGTTCCCGCTGAGCTTGGACTCGTTTTTTTCACGGAGTTTTTCCAACTCGATCTGGGCTTTCTTTGCGTCATCTTGCGCTTTGTGTAACTTGTCTAACTGTTCCCTGGAAGCTGAGCTCAGGTCGGGAATATCGTTTGCAATCTGTTCTGCTTTTTCAATTTTATCAAAAGCAGAATTGACCTTAGACCCCGCATAATAAATGCTTTTAAGTTCGTCATTGAAAAAGTCAGACAAGCTACGCTCAAATTGAGTCCTCGCTTCTCCTGGCTCAAAGTAGTCGCGTTGCGAATCGGGTAAAAGTTCATTCGATATCGCAAAAATTTCACCAATATAATAATATAGGCCTCTTCCGTTACTTTCGTTGAATAACTTTTGTAAAGCGTCCTCGGCACCAATTTGAATGTTATGGGAGCGCAGTCGTATGCCGCGCATTTTATTTGTGGGCACCATTTGTGCTTTGAAACTTGAAACCCCAAACCACATCCACGCTATAAGGTTTCCAGTTTCATCTTTGAATTCTTTAAATTGTACATCAGTTATCGTGTCATCGCCTTTTCCATGGGTAGCAAATGAAGGTTGATATTTCTTCAACACGGCTTCGCCATTAATTTTTACGTTATATTCTTGTATGGGCATGCTTATTGCGTTGGCATAATCATGAATCTTTTTACGAAAGCGAAACTCTGTCGCATAACCAACAGGTATAGTAAAAGAAAGATAATCTTTGACTTTTTGCAAGTCGCAAAGCTCTTCTTTTGCATCTACAACATCAAGCATTTTTACTTTAAAATAATGCGAATTGATGTCACTAATATTATTAGTGGAAAATTTTGTTGTGCTGGATAGCACCTCATCTATGGAGTATTGAGCTCTTTTGAGCCTATGATCAAGCATCATTGAACGCATTTTATTCGCATCACATTCCATGACAGACTCAATAGCCTCGCCAGCAGCTTTTGCAATAAATACGAGAGTTGAGCAGTGAGCAAAACCACACCAGTGCCCGATGCCACGAAACCCTCTATTCAGCCCTGCTGTTTTTTGAGACTCACCTATGCTGTATAATGTCTGCTTGAATTCTGTAGCCGGTATGCCTATCGCGTTATCCTCGATGAATACAGAATTTTCTTCTATCCAAATGTCTAAACGCGCATCACTCTGTTTGAATAATTTATTCGCTACAGCATCATCGATTGCATCGCATGCATTTTGAATATACTCACGGTAGATGACTAGCGGATCACGATACATACCCGTTGTCAACGTTTCCAGTATATTAACGCCAATTATAACATTGTCTTGCATTGGCAGAATTCCTATTTCATTTGAACTGTTTGTATACTGGGAGCGGAAAATGGATTTTTAACAATGAACGGAATATTGGGTTTTGAATAAGATAATCCCCTTGCTCCAGCCGTGTCAGCATATTCTTATAGGTTCCCGGTAGGCTGCTGTAGTCCTTTGTTGATGTCTCTATGGAGTTTGTTCGGCCATAAGCGTGAGTAGAGCAGTTGCCTGTAACCCTATCAACGATGTTGGAGCGGAACTGTTCTGCCGCGAACAGTATGATACCGAGCGAGCGTCCACGCTCTGTCACCTCAAGAATTTGGCGCAATATTGGCGAACCTTTGGGGATGTCTTTAGAGGCGTATTTATTCAGCTCGTCAATAAAAACTACCAGTTTTGCTGGCGGTGTGACCCCGTCCTCGCCGTCATACTCACCCAACTTCAAATTGTAGAGCGTCCGCATGGTATCGCCGAACACGAATGCCTGCTTATCTTCTGGCAATTTGGCAATATCGATCACAAAAACTTCGTTCTGCTTGATCATCTTTAACGCGTCACCCAGGCGACACTCGGCGTTTTGCCGCTCGGCACGATTAGCAAACATGTCATCTTGAATCGCTTTGCGGAATACACGCTTAAATTTCCGCCAACTAAGCACAGAAATGTCCTCGCCTTTGCCGCCAGAACCCTTTTGAGACTTTTCTGTGACTTTTTCCATGCAGTCAGCCCACGTCGAAAGGTTCTTGAAATCCGAATCATCAGCATCAATAATTTTGCTGATAATGGACTCCATCGTCTGTTGCGGATCATCCGTGTTAGCGAACATCATCTCTATACTTTCTTTGTCATCCTCATAAACATACTTATACTTGAATAGCTTACCTGCTTTAATTCCGTCTGCTATATCACTTGGATCAAAATATGTACTGCGCTTCGCGGAAGTGGGTTCGGAAAATGGTATAAAGTATCGAACTTTTTTGAACGGTTCACTCGTTAACCCCATATCGGTGTAATTCTTGAGCGTTCCTTCGCGTAAATGCTCTTTACCGACAAAGTCATTCTTCTTATCGATCGCCATTAAGTCTTTGCCTTTGACATTAAAAATGACAAAAGCAACGTTATCTTCTGCGTCTGAACGCTGCAAATACCTGTCTTGAATGGCCTTCATAAGAAACATCGCATATGAAGTTTTGGACGCAAGCCCCGATATGCCAGAAATATTAAGGTGCGCCCCCTCCGGCCCAAGCAGAAATTCTGTATTGAGATGAACTGGCAGTGTAATTTCATCCTGCGTCCCCTCGTACATTTTCAATGAGCCGCAAACAAGTGGATTTTCAACGTTTGAAAGTCCTAACGCAAATGTGACTTCCTCCGCTGTTGCAAGGTACACCTCAGCATTATTATGCACAGGCGTGTAAATATATTTGTCATTAAAGGATACTTTGGCTTCAGCATAATTCATACCGACGCGAAAAGTCGGCTCATCAATATTTACATCGCCGAAGTCGCTTGAAATGAAGTTAGTAAGAAAGCTCGCAGCATCCGTTATATGCGAAATGTTCTCTATCACACCAAACGTAAACGAATCGTCAAGGTGCTTGATTTTAACAATATCAAAGGCATTGAGTTTCTCATTCTGCTCTGTCCAAAAGCAAAATTTGTCCATTGTCGTGGGACTTTTCTCAGTGGCGAGTACGCGGCCAATAAGCCTGCCAGACTGTTTATTGCTCATATATTTCACTCCTAGAATAGATGCAGAAAACTCTCAGTGCTCAGGTAGTGCGATTTGACGTATCGTTCAGTCAGGTAAATGGGGTACAGGTGGTTTGCCCATCGCAAATCAGCCCCATAACACACGGGATTACGTTCATTTATTAGATGCGCGGAGATAAGGTCAACGAGGTCGCTATTCATTCCATTTTCTACTTCCTCTTTTGACACAAGCACCTTCTCCACCTTTATGATTCCATCAAATGGCGTTCGCGTCTTTTCAGTATCGCGTATGCGGACATACCATACGGCGAATCCAATATCGCCCAGAAAATCGGGGTCGGTGAAATACGCTACTGGAGTTCGGCTATACTTTGGCAAATTTGCTATAAAACCCGGATTTGGTTTATCACCCAAAACAAGGCATACTTCGGGATTAAACCGTTTCGACACGCCAATAACGTAATCGTAGTTATTTTTGAATTTTTGATAAGCGCGTTCATCGGAGCGCATAGCTTTTGTGGGCCTATATTCTAGCGAACCATCCTTGACGAGGAAGTTTTGGGGATCGAGCTTTTTTTCGTTAACGAGCTCAGCGACCATTTTCTGCTCGCTCTCCATCATCCGGGTTTGAATCTGCGCCGTACCTTTGTCGTTGTAATCCTTCTCATCCTTCGCAGATTTGTAAGATAAAATTGTCGAAAATTTCCAGCCACTTGCACTTATGCGGGCAAGTTCAGTCCCAGCATTCAGTTTCTGCGCTGTGGCTTGTAAAAAGCCTTGCTTCTTACCGCTTGACTGCGCGATATCCGGCATTGCGATAATAATTTCGCGTTCAAACTTTTCACGAACCATACGCCGCTCTACGCGGCGGCAACACCCAACGCCTATTTGGCCTGCTATAATTGGGTATATAGCTGTACGATTGCCAGATTTCTCAAAGCCCATATCGTCTACCTTGTAGACATGACGCGAGCCGTCGAGGAAATATGTTAAGATTTGCTCTCCGCCTATATCACGGCTTAGATCGCAAAGAGGAACATATGTCTTAATCTCTTTTGTTTCACCTCGACGTTTCCACTGAATAGTCGTTGCCGCTTCGCCATACTCAACAGCAGAGCGCTCGGATTCGTCGAGGCTGTATTTGTGTGACTTATAGCTATGCCCGCCTGTTTCACGTTCCAAAATGTCCATTATTCGGGTAGGCTTTGTTGTGCTATTCATCCACAGTCCTCGCTTTTCAAAAACGAAGGGCGGAAACTGCTTAAAAGACCCCACCCTGCCAATTTATTGCTTTGAAGTAGCCGTTTTTTTACATCTAGTCAAAAACGGGGTTGTCTTCCCTTGACATCGGAGGAAGAACAGGGCGCGTTTGTGGCCAGATATGTTGTACGCCGAAGCGCCATTGGCCAGCGTGGCATCTTGTCTTTTCTTATTTTTGCCTTTTGGGGATTTATGCGCGACACCTACGGCCCGACCTTACGACACATATTTTTATGACAACGCCATAGCGGGCCGAGCCACGATCAAATTGCGCAAAAAAAAGCCGGACAGACCGGCTGGTAGCTTTGTTTTTGCAGCGAGGGGAACGCCTGAATCGAACTTTTTGCTATTCTCGAAAATGGTCCTGACCGGGGCTATATCCTGGTGGATACCCCAAAGTATTATTTGTTCGTCGCTGCGCTGCTTCGGGCTCAATACCCTGGAGCACTAACTCTCCCCATGTCCGATTCCAGGCAAGAGTACGCTGCTCGCGCTCCTCTCTTTCCCGTGCTGAAACCTGCCGGAAGCCACGCCGAGCGGGAGCCTTGAACATATCCCGCATGCGGCCCATGAGATCGGACAGCTTTTTGTTCATCTTTTGCGCCTTGCGCCGTAAGCGTTCCGAAGCTCGCGCCCGTTCCCGGTGAAGCATCGGCCCAAGTCCCAATGCCTCAAATAGGGATTCCGTGACAATACGGATAGCCCGACAGCCGAAGTATGCGCCTTCCTCATTCTGACGCCGGGGCTGTTTCACGCGCATGAACCCGGCTTCCTTGAGCAAAGCGATGGCCCGCTCGCAACGGCGCTGGCCGATGCCGGAATCACACACGATGGTTCTCATGTCGATGTCGATAAAGCCGCTGACCGGAGTGGGAGTGCCAACGCACATACTGGCCAGATCCAGATGCCGGAAAATGACCTCCAACACGATCTGGCAGGCCTCCCGGCGCTCACTCCGAAGTTGCCTGCCCGTGCCATGCAGCGCCGGGCATTTTGCCGAATGGAAGTACCAGGCTTTGGCCCGTTCCGCTGCCAGAGAGAGAATGCGCGGAAAGCCGCCTTTCCCTTTGGGTATGGGAACGGCGGCATTCAAACGCGGGCTGTGTGGATTGTGCCCGCAGCGGTTGCCGGATGGCTGCGGCATGAGCGATCAGATCTCTTCCAAGGATTCCAGAAACGTGTCCAGAGCATGCCGGTCATAGAGAATCCGCCCGCCAATGCGGGTAAAAGGAATATTCGGGATTTTTGTCGTTCGGGCTTTGTTCAGGAAGTCCGTTGAAACACGCAGGTATTGTGCGGCTTCCTCGACGCGCATCCAACGGAGTGGAATATGGACAGGATTTTCCTTCTTTTCTTTCTGCTCGGCCATTGTATGTTCCTCCATGCTATAGCAAGTTCTTATTGCCTTTACAGAGAGTAGTCATATCACGGGTTTTCCTGGAAATTCCTTGACGGCGCTCTTTCACAACCTCCAACAACCTGTCACAACTTACTGCAACCCAAAATTTGTGAAGATTTTGCTTGACGCACTTTCAAAAAACAAAGAAATTCCTTGTTTTTTGAAAGTGCACGAAATGCGAGGCGGAGAATCTTGGGGGTTTCCATTCTTTGCCTTTGGCGGTATTCTCCTGTTACAAAATAGCAGTTGGTTCGGTGTTGCCTGGATGGCAATTTGCGCTTTCTCAGCGAACCTCACCATGACACTCCAATTCACATTTTCGTTGAGCCTGGAGGTTGAAATGGTAATAGTAGCTATAAGCCTAGCTCTTGGAATGGCGCTTGTGGGGTGCATGGTGAGATTCAAAGCTGGGAGAGATTGGAGTTGCTAGCAAGGGCACACTGTTAAGCCGATGACAGCGCCGGGAGGGGGTTCG
>CAZNBK010000064.1:0-290 GCA_964571105.1 uncultured Desulfovibrionaceae bacterium | reverse complement strand
AGCACGCTACAAATCATCGCAATAAAAAATTACATTTTTTCAGGTGCATACCTCAGTAAGCGCGAGAGTCTCTGCTTGCTGTTTTTCTTGTAGAACACGCCTTGTAAAATCAACCATGCGGTGGTAGGTTTTACACCATGAACAAGCGCACAATATATTCACAGTTAATGGAAGCCTTATCCGACACGCCTGTTGTTTTCTTGCGGGGAGCACGGCAAACCGGCAAGACAACGCTGGTGAAGCAACTGGCCGAAAAACCAACTGACTCCGACAGCCGCCAATACATCAGC
>CAZNBK010000063.1:0-10766 GCA_964571105.1 uncultured Desulfovibrionaceae bacterium | reverse complement strand
TAGTTTATGATTGCCTTTAGGACACTTTCCACATAGTTTTGCAGATAGCCGAATATTTTACGAGTAAATATTTTAGTCTGCCGCGTGTCGGGCATATTTGAAATCAGGCCAGAGCAGTTTAACTTTGACAAAGCTAAACTGCTCTGTAAGTATTTGCGGAAGCAAACATTGTTCTGAACTGTTCGGGGGCATGCCCCTCTGCCCATTGCTGCTACAACTTCAAGCGTAAATGCCATAGGAGCGGAAATGAAGTGTCCCGGTTTTGTATGTCTGACGGTTTTGGCGCTGAGCGGTATGGTCTTGTCCGGCTGTGCGCGGCCTTCTTCTGCGGTTGACGCTGAAACCCGACTGGAATACCTGGAAAATAAAGTGGCTTCCTATTCGGAATTGCAGGCCCGCGTGGATGCTCTGGAAGACGCGGTTGTGGCCAAGGGAATTATGGAACCGCGCCTGCCTCTGGAAGCTTTGCCGCCAGTAGAGGAAACCGAGGAACCCACTCCCTTGCAAAGCACGGTGGCTATGTCCGCAGTGCCGGGGCAGCGCGAAATTACCACGCCGCCGGTAGATTCCAAACCCGTTGAGTTCCAGAGTGTGGAACCGCAAAGCGCAGGGGCGCCTTTGCCGCCTCCTGTAGCCGCCCCGCCCGTTCAGACTGCTGAAGAAAAAGAAGTGCCCTCTCCGTTCACCACCGCGCAGCGGGCAGAAGTAGAGCCGCCTTCGCCGTTTACAGCAGAGCAGAGCACGGAAACAACGGCGCACGCCTCGCCGTTCCGGACAACGCAAAATGCAACTCAGACCGTGGCCAGGGCAGAGCAGGGCCAGGCAATGCAGCCGCCCCTGCCCGAGCTTGACTCATACCCGCAGGGGCAAAACGTGCCCCCTGCCCCCACCCCGCCAGTAGCGGAAACTCCTCCGGCAGCAGAGGGGCGTCCGGTTATCCAGCCGGAAACACCGGCTCCACCGCCCGCTCCCGCTCCCACTCCGGCTCCGGCCCCGGCTCCGGTCACGGACAAGGGGGCCTATGAAGCCGCCCTGCGGCTGTATGAATCCGGAAAATATGCAGACAGCCGTCAGGCCATGAGCAAATTTTTGGAGGCGCATCCTTCCAGCCCTTACGTGCCCAATGCCCTGTACTGGATCGGTGAGACCTATTACTCCCAGTCGCAGTGGGGTGAGGCGATCATGGGCTTTAAGGATGTGGTGTCGCGTTTCCCCAAACATGCCAAAGCTGCCGACGCCTTGCTCAAACTGGGCATGTCTTACGCGCGGCTGGGCGATAAAGACAACGCCCGTTTCCATTATGAGGCGCTTCTGGAAGATTTCCCGGACAGCAAGGCGGCTGCCCTGGCCAAGTCCAAACTGGCGGCCCTTTAGCGTGTAGGCCATGTCTCTGCCTGATTCCGGACCGGACACAGAAGATTTCTCCCTGGAGCAAGCCGCCACGCTGCAAGCCATGAATGAGCCCCAGCGTTATGAATATTGGGCAGCGCTGGCTTTAAAGCACACGCCGGGCCTAGGGCCGCGCACCTGGCAGCGTTTGCTGGAAGGGTTTGGTTCCGCTGCCGGGGCGGTGAAAAATCTGGATGCCTGGCGGGATTTTGGCGTACGCCAGACTCTGGTCAGAGCATTTCGGGCCGATGCCTGGCGGGCGTCTGCCAAGGCCGAATGGGAGGCCCTGCGCTGCTTGCCGCAGAAAATCCTGCTCTGGGATAACCCCTATTATCCGGCTTTGCTCAAGACCATACCCGGCCCGCCGCTGTTTCTTTATTATCAGGGAGACATAGCTTTGCTGGGCAATCCCAAAGTTGCCGTGGTCGGCGCGCGGACGGCCTCGCCGGACGGGCTGAGCGCCTGCGCCGTGGTCAGCCGCCGTCTTTCCGCAGCAGGAGTGACCATCGTTTCGGGCCTGGCGCGGGGCATTGACAAGGCCGCTCATGTGGCCGCTCTGGAAAGCGGTCCGGGGTCAACAATTGCGATTTTGGGCACGGCATTGGACGTGGTTTACCCGCGCGAGCACGGGCAATTGCAAAAGCAAATTTCCAGGCAGGGGTTGCTGCTCAGTGAATATGCGCCGGGCATTGGCCCTGAGGCCGGACACTTTCCGGTGCGCAACCGGATTATCAGCGGCCTGAGTCTGGGGGTGCTGGTGGTGGAGGCTGCGGCGCGCAGCGGCAGCCTGATAACCGCCCGCCTGGCCCTGGAGTATGGGCGCGAGGTCTTTGCCGTGCCCGGCCGTTTTGGGGCGGACCGGACCCGCGGCTGCCAGGACTTGATCCGCCAGGGGGCTAAAGCGGTCTTTGATGTCGAGGATGTTCTGTCTGAACTGTTGCCCTATCTGGCCGAAGAGTATGCGGCTTATCCACAAGGGGGGAAGGCGGCGCCTGCCCCGGCGGACAGCCTGGAAGGCCGGATATTGCAAACTCTGGAAGCCAACGGAGCCACCCATGTGGATATTTTGTGCTCCGGGCTTAAAGTGCCGGTATCGGCTGTGACCAGTTCATTGCTCATTCTTGAGGTGGAAGGGCTGGTAGCGCGGTTGCCCGGTATGCTGTACGCGTTGAAAGATTGATTTCGTAGAGCATTTTAACATTGAAATTATACGATTGATAAAATGCTCTGGTGCCGCTGCGCGGCACCCGCGCGCGGGAGCGCAGTGAAAACCACGTTTTTCACAAGCGACCCTCTCGTGTCGCACAGGACGTGCGACCGAGAGGTATACGATAAGGGCAAGCAGCGCGTGCCTTTCGCAAAATCGTCTTAGATTTTGCGCATTTATAAAGGAAATGTGTTTTTGCCTTTTGGCTCCAATGACAGCATTTGGTATTTGAGTTTTGTAACATTTCAAAGTTGAGCTGCTCTAGTATTCTGGGGATTTTTGAAGACCGTGCTTTGCCGGTACATAATTTGACTGGTTTTAAATTGATATTCGGTATATAAATCAAAACGCGACTGCGGCTGGGCGTAAACCCCGCCCGCAGCGAAGCAGTTGTTGCGCGAGCATGCGAATGGGCCCCACAGGGCAGGCAAAACGAGCCTTGCGGCAAGAGTCCTGCCGGGCGTTTGCTGCTCCGAGTGGACGGTACTGCGTTAATTTACGAGGCGACAAGAATGCCAACCATATCCTTATCACAGGCAAGACCCGGCATGGTGCTGGCAAAGCCGGTGCTCCGCCCCAATTCCAGTGTGGCCATTGCCGGGGAAGGCATTAAGCTTACCCAGGAGTATATTGATCGTTTTCAATCCTGCGGCGTGTCCACGGTCAGCGTGCGCGGCCCGATACCCGGCGTGGAAGAAACGCTTGATTTTAAGAAGATTTTGGCCAGGCTCGACGGCAAGTTTGCCCGGTACAATGCAGATAAATTTATGAGCGGCATACGTTTGCTGGCTAAGCAGTACTTTCAGCGTAAACTGGCGGAGCAGCAGGCCATTGAGGTGCTCGAGGAAGACGACGCAGGTCCGGGCGCTGAAACCAACGGCAAGGCGCAGGTTTAGGTATGGTTGAAGATCTGGTTACCCAATATAAGGGCAAAGTCCTGGCCGTGCAGAATCTGCCCACGCTGCCGTCGGTCATGTACGAAGTCACCGCGCTCATGGAAGACCCCAATGTCTCCATTGACCTGATTGCCGATACCATTGCCACCGACCAGGTTTTGTCCGCCAAGGTCCTGAAAATGGTCAACTCGCCCATTTATGGTTTTCCCGGTCGCATATCTTCGGTGCAGCATGCCCTGGTGCTGCTCGGCTTCAATGTGGTCAAAGGCCTGATCATTTCCACCTCGGTATTTGACGAGGCCACCGAAACCATGAAAGGGCTTTGGCAACACAGCATGGCCTGTTCGCTGGCCTGCGCCGAGATCGCCCGGGTGCTCGACTTCAAAGACCCCGGCGAATATGCCGTGGCCGGTCTGCTGCACGATATCGGCAAAGTGGTGATTACCGTGCAGTTGCCGGACGTGCTGCCGGAGATTCAGCGGGTGGAGCTGGAGCAGAATATGAATGCCCGGGAGGCTGAACAGGAAGTGCTCGGGTTCGGGCATGACCGGGTTAACGCCTGGCTTGGCGATCACTGGCGGTTTCCGCGTTCCCTGCGCGAAGGCATTGCCATGCACCATACGCCGCTGCGCGCCGATCTTTACCCTGAAATTGCCTGTGTGGTGCATGTCGGCGACTTTTTCGCCCACCTCTACGGACAGGATAACGGGGCTGCCCAGATTCCCTATCTTTTCCCGCAGGTGCTGAAAACGCTTGGGATTAATCACACCACCCTCATGGCCATTATGGACGGCGTTACTGAAAAAATCAGCGATATGGCGACCTGAGCACCTTTCGGGCAAACGCGTTTCACAGGATATTCACGGTTTTTAAGTCTTGCCCGGGCCGGGCCGATATATTTCTTCGGGCTGCATTTTTCAGCAAGCTGTGGTACAAACTGCTCAGGCGAGGCAGGATTGTTTGTTCACTGCCGCCTGACCGCGCAGGGGCGGGGTTTTGTTAATTCTTTAAAATTGGGTCCGCATGAATACTGCTGCCACGTTCGCCCAGGGGCTTCTCAAAGGATATCTGCTCACCAGCGATGAATCACTGATTGCCGAGGTTACCGGGTTGTTTCCTCCGGAAGTTATCGAGTGGGTTGTCACTGCGGATGTGAGCTCGGTGGTCGAGCGCCTGCTGCTCAACCCGCCGGATATCATCATGATCGATATTGATTTGCCCGGCACCGGCGGTCTGCCCGTGGTACAGCTGATTAAAGGCGAGAATGTTTACCGCCCGGTCAGCGTTATGCTCTGTTTGTCTGATGATGCCGTGCGCAGGCATAGCCCCAATTGGTCACAGATTGATGTGGATGACATTCTGTTTTTACCCGTCTCTCCGGAGCGCTTGCGCGCTCGCCTGGAGGTTGCCCTGGCCAGAGCTTCGCGGGATGTGGATACCAACCCGCTGACCCATTTGCCCGGCAATACGGCCATTATCCGCTTTGTGAAGAAGCTGATTGAGAGCGGTTCTGATTTTGGTCTGGCCTACGCCGACCTCGACAACTTCAAATCGTTTAACGACAAATACGGCTTTGCCCGGGGCGACGAGATCCTGATGCTGGCCGGGCGGCTTATTTCGGCCACGGTCAAGCAGATGCAGTGTGTGCCGTCCTTTACCGGCCATGTCGGCGGTGACGATTTTGTGTATGTGCTGCCCGTGGACCAGATGGAGGAATGCTGCCGCAAGATTGTCAGCACCTTTGACGCGGTCATGCCCGGTTTTTATGATGAGGAAGACCGGCTGGCCGGTAAGATCATCTCCACAGACCGGCAGGGGCGCATCTGTTCTTTTCCGCTTATGAGCGTGTCCATTGCCGTGGTCTTCAGCATCAACGGCAGCTTGAAGCACTACGGCGAAGCCTCGCAGCGGGCTTCGTCGTTGAAAAAATACGCCAAATCCAAGCCGGGCAGCGTGTATGTGCTTGACCGGCGTAAAGATTAAAAACGGCAATGCCCAAAATCTTTATTAACGAAGTATTTCCGGCGGATGTGGGCCTGGCCTGCCTGCCGCTGGCCGAAGACGCCCCCTGGCTGCATGTCTTTCTCACCTATCTGGACGCGGAAAAAGGTTATTCCCAGGCAACCATACTGGCCTACGCCCGTGATTTGGTCGAATTCGGCGAACTGCCCGAGTGCGCGGAGGCCGCCTTCAGCGACCCGGAGCGCATAACCCGCCGCCATATTCAGCAGTACCTCATGTCTCTGCACCGCAAAGGGGTGAGCCGGACGTCCATGGGCCGGAAGCTTTCCGCCTTGCGCTCTTATTTCCGGTTTATTTTGCGCCGGGGCATAATCACAACTTTGCCCACTGCCGGTATCGCCAATCCCAAAACCGAACGCCGCCACCCCAAGTTTTTAAACGTGGATCAGGCCCGCGACCTGCTGGAGGCGGACAAGCTGCCAAAAAATGCTGCGGCCCAGACAGACCCGGTCCTGCTCAAACGCGACCTGGCCCTGGCCGAGCTGCTGTATGGCTCCGGCCTGCGCATTTCCGAGGCTCTGGCCCTGGATGTGGCGGATGTAGATTTGCAGCGCACGGTCATCAGGGTGATGGGCAAGGGCGGCAAAGAGCGCGTGGCTCTGCTCACAGATACGGCCAGGCAGGCTATTGCCGACTGGCTGAGCGTGCGCGGCGAGGTGGCGGCACTGGACAAAACCAGCCGGAACAGGGTAGGGCAGGGCGACGACGCGGCACTGTTTTTGGGCGCGCGGGGCGCGCGGCTTAACCGCCGCCAGGCGCAGCGGATAATTGCCGGGTTGTGCGCGCGGGCAGGCTTAAGCCAGCCTGTTTCGCCGCATGGTTTGCGCCACTCGTTTGCCACGCACCTGCTGGAGGCCGGTGCTGATTTGCGGGCCGTACAGGAACTGCTGGGGCATTCGCGCATTTCCACCACCCAGCGGTATACCCACCTTAATTTGAGCAAGCTGGTGGAGATTTATGACCAGGCCCACCCCAGGTCTGCCGTCAAGGACAAGGCATGAATAAAGACGTTGAGAAACCCATCACCCCGGAGCGCCTGAACCGGCTCAAAGAGGTCTTGAGCAAGCGCCAGAAAGGCCTGACTCTGGTGCTGTCCAACATCCATGACCCGCATAATGTTTCCGCCATCTACCGCTCCTGCGACGCTTTCGGCGTGCCCGAGGTCCATCTTTATTATACGGATACGGCTTTTCCGTCTCTGTCGCGGCGGTCATCCGGCTCGGCCCGGAAATGGGTGGAAACAGTGCGCCACCGTAGTCTGGATAGCCTGCTCACCGCTTTGCGCAGCCGGGAGATGCAGATTTTAAGCACCAGTTGTTCGCCTGCAGCCAGACCGGTGGACAGCTACGATTTTACCAAACCCACAGCCATAATCATGGGCAATGAGCACAGTGGCGTACTGGACGAATTGACCCGCCAGGCTGATGGCGAGCTGTATATACCCATGTACGGCATGATTCAGAGTTTCAATGTTTCCGTAGCCGCAGCGGTGATCCTGGCGGAAGCCTCGCGGCAGCGCAAGCAGGCCGGGCTGTATGAACGGCCCACTTATACAGGGGACGAACTGGAAGCCATTCTGGCCGAATGGTGCAAGAGATAATCCCGGCTCGTGCGGCCCTGTGTTCTAATTTGGCGGGCGCCTTTAAAAATCGCTGCCACTTGAACGCGTTCCGCTTACCAATATATAATTTCAAGGTTAAAATGCTCTAAAGGCCCGGGTAATGCGCTTACCCGGGCCTTTAGTTTTTGTTGGCAGCTGCGGATTATTGCAGCTTCATGACAATGGACGCGCCCTCGGACAGGGTATTGTCCACCTTGAAGCTATAGGTGTTGCTGAAAAAGGATTCATCCAGCTCGACGGTGGAGGTGACAATCTCACAGTCGGTTTTGATTTCAAAAACGCCATTGATTTTGACTTGAATTTCGTCCAGGTCTTTGGATTTGAGCGGAGAAATCTCCAGGGTCACGGTTTCGGCATTGGCGGAATAGACCAGACGCCAGTAATCCAGCTTGTCGTCGATGAAGTGCACGGTCAGATCTTCCTTGATATTGCCTTTGCCCTCCATGCGCACCTGATAGGTTTCTTTGGAGATTTCCTTGAACTCGGTCACGCGCGGGTCAGACTTGAACGCGCCCACCAGTTCTTGCAGGTTATCGGCAGCGGGCATGGCTTCGCCTTCTTTTTCCGTTTCCAGACGGGCCATGCGCGAAAGCGCGTCTACCATGGTGCCTTCATAGACAAAAGCATAGTCGCCATTGGGCTTGATTTCATATTCTGCGGTGAATTTCTCGGGCACCATACAGGCCGCTAAAGTGAGGATTACGCCCGCAAGCGCACAGGGAAGGAATTTTTTCAGCATAGTGTTTTCTCCGTTGAAGATTATACGGCTCAGCCTGGACAGTCCTGTACTTCCTGATGCCGAAAACAAGAGACCAGATGGTCATTAATCAGGCCGGTGGCCTGCATATGGGCATATATAACCGTAGAACCCAGGAATTTGAACCCCTTTTGCTTTAAATCTTTGGCGACCTTGTCGGATAACGGGGTTTTGGGCGGAATCTGGCTCATTTCGGACCAGGCATTGCAAACGGGGCGACCGTCCACAAAGTCCCAAAGGTAGTTGCAAAAGCTGCCGTATTGCGCGGCTGTTTCCAGAAACCGCCGGGCGTTGTTGATGGTCGCTTCAATTTTCAGGCGGTTGCGGATAATGGCGGCATCCTGCAGCAGGCGTTCCACATCTTGGGGCGTAAATTCAGCCACTTGCAGCGGGTCAAATCCGGCGAAGAGGCGGCGGTATCCCTCGCGCTTTCTGAGTATCAGCGACCAGGAAAGCCCGGCTTGCGCCGATTCCAGAGTTAGAAACTCAAACTGCGTGCGTTCGTCGCGGCAGGGTACGCCCCATTCTTCATCGTGGTAGCGCTGTTCATGCTCATGTTTTGCGCCCCAGGGGCAGCGGGTACGGTGCGGCATTGGGTCCTCCGGGCGGTAATCTAAAGATTAACAGCTTTTTCCAGGCGGGCCAGGCTTTCTTCGCGGCCAAGCAAGCCCATGATGCAGGCCAGGCAAGGCCCGGTCAAAGCGCCCACCAGGGCCACGCGCAGGGGCTGGGCCACGGCTTTATTTTTCAGGCCGTGTGCTTCTGCGTAGTTGTGCACGGCTTCCCGGATGGGCTCGGTGCTGAAATCAGGCAGGGCGCGCAGTTGTGCGGCCAGTCCTTTCAAGTGCTCCCGGCCTTCCGGGGTCAGGGCCTTTTCCACAGCTGCCGGGTCGTGGGCCAGTTCGTTGGCAGTTATGAGCATAAAGCGCATTTGCCCGGCCAAATCTTTAAGGTCAACGGCCCGCTCGCGGAAAAGATCGAGGAGTGCGGCAAAGCGCTCGGCGTCTGCGGGCGGGGTAAGGCCGAGTTCCGCCAGAAAGGGCGCTACCAGAGTGGTCAGGCGTTCTGGAGCAGCCAATTTGATGTGCTGGGCATTGAGCCATTGCAGCTTTTCCGGATCAAAGGCGGACGGGGATGCGGAAAGGCGGCCTTCCGGAAACTTATCGATGAGTTCCTGCAAGTTGAAGATCTCGTCATCGCCGTGCGACCAGCCCAGGCGGACCAGATAATTGACCAGGGCTTCGGGCAAAAGCCCGTCTTTTTCATATTCGATAACGGCTTTGGCGCCGTGCCGTTTGGACAATTTTTGTTTGTCCGGCCCCAGAATCATGGGCACATGGCCAAATTTGGGCAAGGCCAGCCCCAGGGCTTCGTAAATTTGAATCTGGCGTCCGGTATTGGTCAGATGGTCATCGCCGCGCAAAACGCAAGTGATGCCCATTTCCGCGTCATCCACCACCACGGCCAAGTTATATGTGGGGGTATTGTCCGGCCTGCGCAAAACCATGTCGTCCATTTCTGCATTTTCAAAGACCACCCGGCCTTTGACCATATCTTCCACCACGGTCTGGCCTTGCAGCGGCGCTTTGAAGCGGACCACCCGGCCAGGTCCGGGGCCAAGGCCCTTTTCACGGCAGCAGCCGTTATATTTGGGTTTCAGACCCTTGGCTCTGGCCTCTTCGCGCATGGCCTCCACTTGCTCGGGCGTGCAATCGCACCAGTAGGCATGCCCGGCGTTCAGTAGCCGGTCGATATAAGAATTATATAAATCCATGCGGGTATGCTGATAAACGGGTTCGCCGTCCCAATCCAGGCCCAGCCAGCGCATGGAGGCCAGAATGGAGTCGGTATACTCCTGTAAAGACCGTTCCCGGTCGGTATCTTCAATGCGCAGGTAAAATTTGCCTTTGGCATTGCGGGCCATCAGCCAGCAGAAAATAGCCGTGCGCGCGCCGCCGATATGCAGGTGCCCGGTGGGGCTGGGCGCAAAGCGGGTGATAAAATTACTCATTTGTCAGTCTCTTTTTCCAGGGGCTATCAGGGGGCTACCAGAGGCTAAGCCCCTGAACCCTGTAGGGGATGATCCCCTGCACCCCAATTAGGGATTCACGGTTGCGGTTTAATCTTTATTTTGCGGCCTCATCATTTTAACCGCAAATCGCCTCTTATCGTTCTTCCTATGCCCTCAACCGGGGTTAAGGAAGAGGAGGGTCTGGGAGGGGAAACCCAAAGGGAATCATTCCATTTTGGCTTCCCCTCCCAGCTCTCCGGTTATAATACTTCAACGGTGTGTTTGCAGACGTAGTCCACGGGGTTATAGCTTTCCTTGGCTTTACGCAGGCCGGGGTCATCCAGATCCTGCTCCCGGTTGGAGTAAGTGAAATTTTCACCGTTATGTTGCAGGAACATGGCGTTGATGGCCTGGTACACGCCGTGGTATTTATCGTGCCCTTTTTCAAAATGGATGACCAGGGTGTCGCCCAGGGGTTCGCCAATGGTGTAGGCAACCATTTCGCCGTCCACATATATGGAGCCGCCGATAAGACTGGGGAAGCGCTCCCAGTTTTCAAGAACCCGGAAGATCGCGGTGTTTTCGGCAAGCAGGCTGGGCGAATTGGCGTCTTCGCGCCACTGCACCCAGTCTTCCTGCATGCACAGGACCGCAGGGATGTCCGCAGCGGTCAGATTGCGGTATTCCCAATCATACTGCTTGAGAAACTGGTTGTAGTGGTTGCGCTTGCGATGAAAGCGGTTGCCCTTGAGTTCGGCCAGCTCGGAAACCAGGTACAGATAGTCCCAGGCGCCGCGCGTGTCAGTGACCGCCAGCCGATCGCCGAGGATATTTTTCCAGACGTCAACCAGCGCGCAGGGCAC
>CAZNBK010000062.1:1636-10777 GCA_964571105.1 uncultured Desulfovibrionaceae bacterium | reverse complement strand
CCATACGCTCTGGTGTGCTATCCGCAATGAAAATATCACCGCTCTGGTCATCAACAACGGTGTTTTCGGCATGACCGGCGGCCAAATGGCGCCGACCACGCTCATAGGCCAGAAAACCACCTCATCCCCCAACGGGCGCGAACTTTCCATGGGCCGCCCGTTTGACGTGACCAAAATGTTGGGCGGCATCGACATGGCCTATCTGGCCAGGGGCAGCGTGGACAGTGTGCAAAATGTGGTTAAAACCAAAAAGTACATCAAGAAAGCCCTGGAAAAGCAGATGAACAACGAGGGTTTTTCCCTGGTGGAAATACTGTCCCCTTGTCCGACCAACTGGGGCATGTCCCCCAAGGATGCCGTGGAGCGTTTGCGCTCGGAAATGATGGCCGTGTATCCGCTTGGAGAATTTGTGGAAAGAGGAGTGCTGCCCCATGCTTAAAAGAATAATTTGCGCGGGTTTTGGCGGTCAGGGGGTACTGACCGCAGGTATACTGATGGCCGATGCCGGATTTCGTAATAATTACAAAATTACCTGGTACCCGTCCTATGGCGCGGAAATGCGGGGCGGCACAGCCAACTGCACCGTGAAGATCAGCGATGAGGAAATTGCCAGTCCTTTTGCTGAAGAAGTGGATATTCTGTTTTCGCTCAACGAGCCGGCCATTGACAAGTTTGAGGAACGGATAGCCCCCGGCGGCTTTTTGTTTGTCAATTCGTCGCTGGTCAACCCCGAGCGGAAATATCGCGACGACATCACCGTAATCAAAGTTGACGCCGAGGGCCTTGCCGCCAAGGCGGGCAACAAAAAAGGCGTCAATATCGCCATGATCGGTGCTTTGCTCAAGGCTACCGGCCTGTTCACGCTGGAATCCTATGAGTCGGCCATGGATCAGTACTTTACGGAAAAAGGCAAAGCCAAGTTCAACGAACTCAACCGTAAGGCTCTGGAAGCAGGTTACGAGAGCGTTGGCTGTTCGGGCAACTAAGCGCCTGAACAAAATATGGTCGGTGTTTCTCCAAATTGCATCGATTCCGGCCGCGAACCTGGTGCAATTTGGAAACACCGCAACAGATAAATATATCAATCGACCATGGGGAAAGGAAAGCCCGGCATGAGGCTTTGCCGGGTTTTTTCCTCTGCGTTTCCTTCTCACAAATATACCGCTCAGGGCGGTGCTGCCCCTGGGCCATAGCTCCTCAGCCTTCCTCCTTAGGGGATGAGGTTGGGTTCTCAAACAACTGGAGAGCATTATGAATCTGGACAAGCTTTTGAAACCCAAGTCCATGGCGGTAATCGGCGCCAGCGAACGGGATGGCTTCGGCGGCGATGTTTGCCGCAATATCCTCGGCTACATGGACAATCTTGACCGCGTTTATTTTGTGCATCCCAAACGGGACAGTGTTTTTGGGCATAAGTGCTATCCTTCGGTCGAAGCCATTGACGATACAATCGATTTGGCCGTTATTTGCACTTCAAAGAAGATCGCCCCGCTGAATTTGCGGGAAGTGCACGCCAAAGGCTGCCGCGATGTTGTTCTCTACGCCAGCGGCTATCGTGAGACCCAGAAAGAAGAAGACAAGCAGGACGAACGCGATCTGGTGGCATTATGCAGTGAATTGGGTATGAACCTCATGGGGCCGAACTGCGGCGGTTTTGCCAACTTCATTGATAATGTGCAGGCGTTTGCCTTTGTGGTCGGCGAGCGCAATCGTAAAGGTAATATCGGGCTGTTGTCGCAAAGCGGCCAGGTCTGCGTGGTGCTCATGGACAGCCCGGTTATGAATTATTCATATATCATCTCGGCGGGCAACAGCTCCGTGGTGCGCATGGAAGATTACATCGATTTTCTGGTGGATGATCCGGACACCAAGGTGGTCAGCATCTATCTGGAGGGTGTGCAAAAACCGGCGCAGTTTGTGAACAGCCTGAAAAGGGCTGCGGAAAAACGCAAACCCGTGGTTATCCTCAAAACCGGACGCAGTGAAAAAGGCAGGCAGGTGGCCAGTTCACATACCGGGAGCCTGGCCGGGTCGGACAAGACCTATGACGCCATATTCAAGAAATTCGGAGTAATCAGAGTCAACGACATGGTGGAGCTGATTGCCGTCTCCAACCTCCTGGCCACCCTGCACGAGCTTCCGGCCGGACCGAATCTCGCGGCCATGAATATCTCCGGCGGCGAGACAGGCATCAGCGCGGATGTGGGGTCTTTATACGGCCTGTCCTTCCCGGACTTTACCCCGCGCACAACCGCAGCGCTGAAAGAGCTGCTGCCCGGTTTCGCCACGGTCAACAATCCCCTGGATATGACCGCCAGCCTGGCCTATGACACGGAAAACCTGACCAAGGCCATGGAAGCCATTATGGATGAAGAGCATATAGATATGTTGGTCATGGGCATGACCATTCCCGTGGTGGTTTCCGACCCGGCCAATGAAATCATGACCCGGGCCTGTGAGCTGGTCAGGGAGCATGGCTATAAAAAACCCATTGTGGCCGTGCCCAGCACCGAAGATACCCGTAACCCCGATTACCTGGCCCGCCTGCACGCCTGCGGCATTCCCATCCTGCCGCCCGTGACCTATGCTTCCAGGATTCTGAGCTATCTGGCGGATTTCATCACTTATGATTACAGCGCCATCAGCCCGGAAACGGCTGTGCCCGATGCCGACGGCTCCGGCCAAAGCACAGTGCTTTCCGAGCATGAAAGCAAGCTGATGCTCAAAAAGGCCGGAATTTCCGTTGACCCCGGCGTTATTGCCAAAACAGCCGATGAGGCCGCGAGTTGGGCCAAAAATAACGGCTACCCGGTGGTCATGAAAATTGAGAGCCGGGATATCCCGCATAAATCTGAGGCCGGGGGCGTATTTTTGAATATCCGCGATGAAGCGGGGGTACGCGAGACTTTTGCCAAGCTCATCGCCAATGCCGAGGCTTACAAGGCAGATGCCCGCATAAACGGCGTGCTCATGCAAAACATGATGCCTTCCGGCGTGGAGGTTATTCTGGGCGTGAATAACGACCCGCAGTTCGGCCCCATGCTCATGGTCGGGCTGGGCGGCGTATTTGTTGAAGTCTTCAAGGATGTGGCCCTGTACCCGGCCCCGGTGAACAAGGCAGAGGCCATGAGCATGCTGAAAGGCTTGCGGGCGTATAAGCTGCTTACCGGCTACCGGGGCGCCAAACCCTGCGACCTGGAGGCCCTGACCGACTGCATGGTTGCGGTGTCGCGTTTTGCGGCTGAAAACAAGAATAATCTGAAAGAACTGGATATCAACCCGTTGTTTGTTTACGAGCAGGGCAAAGGCTTTGGCATAGCCGACGCGCTGATCATCACTAAATAGAGCATTTTGGCTTAATATATAAGTTCAAGGTCAAAATACTCTAGTACGGCAAAGGGGAGGGCGCGAGCCCTGCGCAAGTCCTGTGTTCTTCCCGGTTTAAAGATACAAAAAAGGGGTAAACCATGAAAATAGCCAGACTGACTTATGATGACGCCACTCCGGACATCGAGGTCGAAAAGCAAGCACTGGGTTCCAAAGGTACGCTTGAGTATGTTTTTTTCAGTGAGGCCGACCAGGATGTTGAGAAGTTGATCCATGATCTGCAACCCTACGATGCCATCCTTAATGACTATGTCCCGCTGACCAGGCCGATTATTGAACGGTTGAGCAATTGTAAGGTTATTTCCATGGCCTCCAGCGGTTACACCGCTGTTGACGCCGAGGCTGCCGCCGATAATGGAATGTATGTTTGCGCCATTGGGGAATATTGCACGCAAGAGGTGGCCGATCATACCCTGACCTTGCTCATGGCCTTGCAGCGCAGGTTGACGCTGTTCAATAACAACATTCAGAACAAGAAGGTCTGGGACTGGCTGGCCGCTCCGGATATTGAGCGTCTGGAGGGGCAGACCGTGGGTATTTTGGGCCTGGGCAAGATCGGGCAGGCCGTGGCCTCCCGGGCGCGCGCCTTTGGCTTGAATATTATTGCCTATGACCCGTATTTGCCGCCGGAAGTGGCCGCGAAGCTCGGCATTCCGCTAAAAACTCTGGACGAGCTGTTTGCGGAAAGCGATTACATCTCCATTCACATGTCCGTTGATGACAGCAATAAAGGTTTTCTGGATTATGACAAATTCCGGAAGATGAAGAAGCATCCGTTTATCATCAACGTTTCGCGCGGCGCAGCTGTGGAAGAGCCGGATTTGGTCCGGGCCCTGGACGAAGGTTTGGTCAAGGGCGCGGCCCTGGATGTGCTCAGTTCGGAAAGTCCCGACCTGGAAAACAACCCCCTGGTAGGGCGGGACAATGTGATCCTGACCCCGCACGTGGCCTTCTATTCCCGCACCTCCATGTATCTGTGCTGCAAAATATCCATGGATAATATTATTGATGTGTTTGAGGGCAATTTGGATAAAGTGAACCGGATTGTGGCCCGGCCAAAGAAATAGATCATTTTAACATTAAAATTGGAAAAATGCTCTGTGCCGCCAAGAGGGCGGCAGCTGCGCAAGAATCAGAAAACGGCCAGCTTTTCCGAAAATTCACGGAAAAGCTGGCCGATTTGTATGGTTTTGTTGAAAACGTGCCGACAGAACTGCTGTCAGGCGCGGCTTGCTTTATAAAGCCCTTTTCAAGGTATCCGCCATATCCACCTGTTCCCATTTAAACTCGGGAAGTTCCCGTCCGAAGTGGCCGTAGTTCACGGTTTCACGGTAGATGGGCCGCTTCAGGTCCAGAGTTTTAATAATGTGGTAGGGCCGCAAATCAAAGTTATCCAGGACTACCCGGGTCAGTTCTTCATCCGGCACTTCGCTGGTGCCCATGGACGAGCAAACCACGGAAATGGGTTCGGCCACGCCGATGGCATACGCGATCTGAACGCTGCAACGCGGCGCCAGGCCCGCGGCCACTACGTTTTTGGCGATGTAACGGCCCATGTAAGCGGCGGAGCGGTCCACTTTGGACGGGTCTTTGCCGGAGAAAGCGCCGCCGCCGTGGAAGCCCATGCCGCCGTAGGTATCTTGAATAATCTTTCGCCCGGTAAGCCCGGCATCGCCCATGGGGCCGCCAATGACAAAGCGACCGGTGGCGTTGATGAAAATCTTGGTTTGCTCGTCGATATATTCGGCGGGGATGATTTTATTGATCACTTCTTCGCGAATAGCTTCATAGAGGTTTTTATGCGCAACATCCGGGTCGTGTTGTGCCGCAATAACCACAGCTTCCACAAAGGTGGGTTTGCCGTCGCGGTATTCAAAGGCCACGGCGGTTTTGCCGTCGGGGCGCAAGAAATTCAGGGTTTTGTTTTTGCGCACTTCCGTGAGCCGTTCGGACAAGCGGTGTGCCCAATACAGGGGCGCAGGCATGAGCGTGGGCGTTTCGTTACAGGCGTAGCCGAACATCATGCCCTGGTCGCCGGCGCCCTGATTTTCGGGGTCTGCGCGGTCAACACCCTGGGCGATGTCTGACGACTGCTTGTCGATGGAAGACACCACCGCGCAGGTTTCCCAGTCAAAGCCCATTTCCGAGCTGTCATAGCCGATGTGCTTGATGCTTTCCCGCACAACCTGGGGCAGGTCCGCGTATCCGTTGGTGGTAATTTCTCCGGCGATAAACGCCATGCCGGTGGTTACCAGGGTTTCGCAGGCCACCCGGGAATGGGGGTCCTGTTCCAGCAGCACATCAAGCACGGAATCGGAAATCAGGTCCGCCACTTTGTCGGGGTGTCCTTCGGTGACAGCTTCAGAGGTGAAATAAAACTTTCCTTTTTCCATGGTCATGATCATGTCCTCCTGCCCGGCATATCTTTACCGGATTATTAGGATAATTTAGCGTTCCAAAAATAAGTTATCTATCAGCCGGGCTTTTGCGAATTTAACCGCGGCTGCAACAATACAAGGCGTTTCCAGCTGTTCCAGCCGGGTCAAGTTCTTGTGATTGCAGAACTCCAAATAGTCAACGCTGCCGAGGGGCATGTTTTTTTGCCAGTAGTCACGCACAGCTTGCCCAACCCGTTCGGTTGAGGTTTCTCCGGACTTGAACAGCTCTTCAGCCAGGCGCAGGCCCTTTATGATCTGGGCGGCCTGGGCGCGCTCCTCCGGGCTTAGATACTGATTTCGCGAACTCATGGCCAGCCCGTCTGCCTCGCGCACTGTGGGGCAGCCCAGGACCGTCATGGGCAAATTCAAATCTTCCGCCATTTTTTTCAAAATGCACAGCTGCTGTCGATCTTTTTCCCCGAACAGGGCCACCGTGGGTTGGCTTAAATTAAACAGCTTGAGCACCACGGTGCAGACACCCCGAAAATGGCCGGGCCGCGTGGCGCCGCACAGGGTTTGCGCCAGATCCGGCACTTCCACCCAGGTGGCGTGCTCGGGGGCGTACATCGCCGCGGTATCCGGCACAAACAAGATGTCCGTCCCCTGTGACCGGGCCAACTCGCAATCCCGGCTGAAGTCGCGCGGGTATTGCTTGAAATCTTCATTGGGTCCGAACTGGGTGGGGTTTACAAAAATACTGACCACAAGCTTGTCGGCCAATTGGCGTCCTGCCGCGATCAGGCTGGCGTGTCCGGCGTGCAGCGCCCCCATGGTCGGAACCAGGGCGATACTGCTGCCTTCTTGCCGGAAAGCCAGGCAGGCGGACTGCAAAGCTTGAGGGTCGGTTATTATCTGCATATCAAGTTATCCTTATATAGCCAGGTAGGCCCTTGTACCGATTTTTGCGTTGTTTGTCCAGAAGGAATTTCATGCCCGGTTTTTCCGGGCGGCGAAGCGAGGCGGGGAAGTTTTTTCCTTGCAAAAAAGCGTTGCCGCGCAAGGCTTTGCACTTTTGGGTGTCTGGCCTGCATCTTGCAATGAGAGCGTGGGGTTCCCTTCACTTTTTAACGGAGGTGTTTTGTAGAAAAATGGAACAAACCGCCAGAGCAATTTTATTTTAAAAAAATGTAATTGCTCTGCCCGGATTTGCGAGCAAATTCGGGCGCGAGATGGTTGCCCTTAGCGGCGCAGCAGCCGTTGCGCAAGCGTAAGCACGCGAACGCCACGGCTGAGGTTCCGTAAGGTTGGCGGGATTTATTTCCGCCGTAAGCCAAGCATCTTTGGCGTAACATGCTCTGAAAGACCCAAAGGTTTATATGTCTGAGGCCCGAGACGGGCTTGTGCCCCGTCTTCCCGGCTTGGCCGCGCGCAGGTTTGCGTTGCGGCTGAGGGCACAGTGTGGAGAAATCCCGCGCAGTGCAAAGAATAATCAGATTTCGGCAAGTTTCCAAACAACCCTATAGTTTTTGGATGCCAAGCCGAAGAGTAGTGCAAGCGGACGGATAGTCGCAAGGAAGCGACATGCATCGTGCGCCGTCCAATGAGCAACTATATTCATGGAGGAATATTATGGCTCTTACTATTAATAATAACTTAATGGCGTATAACGCCGCTCGTAACCTCGGCAATTCCTATAGCATGATGTCCAATTCCGTGCGCAAGCTGTCTTCTGGCTTGCGTGTCGGCACCGCGGCTGACGACGCCGCCGGTCTGGCCATTCGTGAATTGATGCGTACTGAAATCGCTGCTCTTAACCAGGGTATTCGTAACGCCAACGACGCAATCTCTCTGGTTCAGACCGCTGACGGCGCTCTGCAGGTCATCGACGAAAAGTTGACCCGTATGAAGGAACTTGCTGAACAGGCCGCCACTGGTACTTATAACTCCGACCAGCGTCTTATGATTGAGTCCGAGTATCAGGCCATGGCTTCTGAAATAACCCGTATCGCCAACTCCACCAGGTTCAACGGCGTATACCTGTTGAACGGCAACCTGTCCTCCGATAACCATGACGGCAGTGGTCTGAAGTCCACCGGTAAGCTGAAGATTCACTTCGGCCCCGGCAACGACTGTTCTGAAGACTACTACTATGTGAAGATCGGCACCGCCACCGCCTCCGCTCTCGGCCTCGGCAACCAGGCCGCAGTGGGCGCCGGCTTCGCCATCTCCACCCAGTCTCTGGCACAGCACGCGCTGAACGCCATTGAAAACGCCATCATTTCCAAGGACAAAATCCGTGCCGCTCTCGGTGCCCTGCAGAACCGTCTGGAAAACACCGTGTCGGTGTTGCAGATTCAGGCCGAAAACATTCAGGCCGCTGAATCCCAGATCTCTGACGTGGACGTGGCTTCGGAAATGACTCAGTTTGTGCGGGCCCAGATTCTCACCCAGGCTGGTGTGGCCATGCTTTCGCAGGCCAACTCCATCCCGAGAATGGCGCTGCAGCTGATGCAAGGTTAAACTTAGCCTTTGGGCGAAGGGAGCTAAACCCCAGACCGGGCCGCCCAAAGCGGCCCGGTTGCGAAAGAATGGCCGGTTGTCATTGGCAACCGGCCTCTTTTTTTTCAATGTATAATTTTAAGGTGAAATGCCCAAGAACGCTGCGAGCGGGTATTTTTATGCGTAATGTTTCAGGCTTTGCTGACTATGAATGACGCGCCGCCCACCGCCAGGAGCACCTCAGCCTGATCGCGCACTTCGGCTGCGGTGGTGATGATGGTTTTGCCGCGCCGGGTGATCCGCCCGCTGGCCAGCAAAACACCCTGGCTGACCGGGCGCAAAAAGCGCATATTCATTTCAATGGTGGCGGTTTTGCACCCCGGCTCCAGGTTGGCCATAACCACATGGGCCATGGCTTCGTCGGCCAGGGTTGAGAGAATGCCGCCGGCCACAACCCCGGCCCCTTGCAGCAGAGAGCGGCTGACCGGCAAGCGGAGCCGCACTTCCGAGGGGCTTACCAGGTCAAGGGTAGCTCCGAGTAAGGCGAACAAGGGATTAACCCCTTGCCCTTCTTCCTGTAAGGCTTTGAAATATTCTTCCAGCACAAAGGCTCCTAGGTTCATATTTCCAGCGGCACAACCGGCGGCGGCAGCATGTCGCGCAGGGTGATAAACACAGTCTCCGGCAACAGTTCGGTCAGGCATCTCACCTCATTGTCGCAGGTATTTTTGCTGCACGGCTGGCAGGGCAGTCTGGCCGACACATCCTGGTGTTCAAAAGACGGGTAGGTCCAGTCCAGGCTGCTGGCGCCATGTATGGTCAGGGACGGGGTGTTAAAGGCCACAGCCGCGTGGCGCGGGGCAGAACAGTTGCCCAC
>CAZNBK010000062.1:0-1626 GCA_964571105.1 uncultured Desulfovibrionaceae bacterium | reverse complement strand
CCCGTTCAATGGCGGCAAACATTTCCCTGAGTGACAGCATGCGCGGGATATTGATCAGCTTGTCCGGGTAAGCAAAGGACTCCATGACTTCGGCAATGGTGTCTTCTTCGCCGGGACCGTAAAGCAGCAGAAATTTAAAGCCCGGGTCCTGCTCAACGACCATGTCCAGAAGTTTGGCAAAGTATTTGGCGGGCCAGCGTCGGACATGGCGCATGTGGGTGGGGGCAACGGTAATGAGCGGCTCGTGCGGGGCCAGCCCGGCATCGGCCAACAAGCCTGCCACGGATTTTTGTTCTTCTTGGCTAAGATACAGCGACGGTTTTTCCCCTTGCCAGCTGATATTCAAAGGCGCGAGAATGCTTACTTTTTCCTTAACCGCGTAACCGCTATCCTGCGGCACCCTTATGTTGTAAATGGGCCATTTATACAGTTGTGTTTTGCGGTGCGGATAGGTGAGACGGTACTTGGCTCCGGAAAAGCCCACCACCCAGCGGCAGCGGGGCAGTTGCTGAAAATCCACCACCAGGTCAAAGCCTTCGGCGGCAATTGTCCGGTAGTACTTTATTTCTTTGAAAAGATTGGGAAGGGCGCGCTTGTCCAACCCCCAAACCCGGCTGACATGCGGGTTGTTTTCCAGCACGGGCGCGCATTTAAGCTCGGTGAATACCTGAATTTCCGCTTGTGGAAAGCGGCGGTGCAATAATTCCAGAGCCGGGGTTGTGAGAATCACATCGCCGATTTGGCGTAACTGACAAACCAGAATTTTTTTTATCTCTGCTTCATCCGGATCAAGTGAAATCATGGAGAGTCTCCGCAGGACTTGTCCGCCTCTACCGGATATCCGGTATATTTTGTCTAGAAAACGGGTTCCCGATCCCGCGTCAGTTATAACTTGTAGCCTTTGGCCTTAACTTCTTCGGCCAGCTGCAGAGCCATCCCGGCCCTGTTCATGGTGTACAGGTGGATGCCCGGAGCGCCTTCATCAAGGAGCCGACAAATTTGTTGCACGGCGTAATTGAGGCCAACCTCCCGCAAGGCTTCCTCGCCGCCTTTTTGTTCGGCTTCTTCAAGGTCAATGTATAGTTTTCCGGGTATTTTGGCTGCGCACAAGCTCAAGATCCGGCGCAGGGAAGACATGCTCTGAATGGGTAAAATGCCCGGCAGCATGGGGATTTGCACGCCCATGGAGCGCAGTCGGTCCACAAATTCAAAATATTCGCGGACATCAAAAAAGAGTTGGGTAATGAGCAGGTCGACCCCGGAGCGAATTTTCAGTTTGGTATATTCCAAATCCGCCTGGATGGACAATGATTCCGGGTGCGGGTCCGGATATCCGGCCACACCGATAACGCAGGTGGGGAAATTTTCGCGCACGAAGCGCACCAGATCGGAAGCGTATTTAAAATCAGACGGTCCCGGATCGCTGCCGTCCTTGGGAGGGTCGCCGCGCAGAGCCAGGATATTTTCAATGCCCGCATCGGTAAGACGCCGTAAATAGGCGCTGAGCTTCGGGCGGGTGGCCCCCACGCAAGTGAGGTGAACCAGCGGTTCAATGCCGATGGTATTTTTGATATGCGTGGCGATTTCCAGGGTGGCATCCTGGGTTCCGCCTCCGGCCCCGTAGGT
>CAZNBK010000061.1:0-10853 GCA_964571105.1 uncultured Desulfovibrionaceae bacterium | reverse complement strand
ATGAGCGACGACCTCAACAAAATACCCTATCTCAAGCGCCTGGCCACAGCCGCCATCAACACCATAAAGTTTAATATCAGCCTGGCCATGCTTATCAATTTCGTGGCCGTGGGCCTGTCGATAACCGGCTGGCTAAACCCGGTCAGCGGCGCCTTGGTCCATAACGCCGGGGCCGTGCTTGTGGTCCTTAACGCCGCACTGCTGTATGATCGAAAGTTGAAGTAGGCGGCAAGGTTACCTGGGGGGCCTCCAAGGAGTTTCGCTCCTTGAAGCGCCCTCCCTCACCCCCTCCCCTATGGGTTCGTTGCTTTCAGGGATGCTGCTTGCGCTCGAATTGCTGCAGCGCCGATTACCAACTGTACCCTCCGGGCCGGGCGTTTCAAAGCGAGTCCGGCCAAGCCCTCACTCCGAAGCAATCCCCAGCATCAGCTCCAGACTTTCCAGATACAGCAGTAAAGACGCGGCATCGCTTTTATCCAGGCAAATGCCGCCCTCAGGGGTTGGGGTCAAACTCGTCAACTGCGGACGCTGCGGCAGAATCAGTTTGATTTGCGGCAGTTGCCCCGCGGTCACCCCCGCGGCCACCCCCACGAGCTGGCCCGGCGCTGCCGGGGTTAAAGCCGCGCAGCCACTCATGAGCAGGATCAGCACGGACAAGCCTAGCCCGCTCAGCCGCCCGGCGCTGTGCCTCGTTAAACTTCTCTTCTTCGCAGGCCCGCTGCTCTTCGGCGCGGATTTGCGCCTCGCGCTGCATCCACCAGGCCAGCACGCCCGGCACAATACTAAACACTGTTTGTAAAAACTTGATGATGGTCGCCACACATCAACTCCTTGGGTTTTGGGGTAAGTTGACTTGGGGTGAGGCTTGAAAGACGCCCCCCCCAACAGGGCATAAGCACCCTGTTCGCCCGTGTTTTGGAAAAATTGATTACGGCGGAAACCGGACGGTTTGCCAACAGGCCGCCAACGCTCAGCATTATCGTATTTAAGGTTTGACAAAGGTTGGGGGCGTATTGCGGTCGTGTGTCGGGAAACCGGGTGGTTTCCGCCGTGTTTTTGGCACCGCCGTCACGAGCGCCGACGCTGCCTGTGGGGAGGCTTTTGGAATAGATTAAGACAGGAAGGGGGCTTTATTTGCCCAGGGACTTGGAGGCCCTGAGTCGGCCCCAGATGCTGACAATGCCGCCGGCCAGCGCGGCCACGGCCACGCCGCCGTCAATGAGCATACTCTGATCCTCGGGCAACAGCTGATAGCCGAACAGGCCGAGAATCCCGGCCAGGGCCGCGATAACGCCACCCCACACGGTACGCGACGCATACCAGGCTTTGTTGTCCATGATGTAACTCCTTTATGGGTTAGAGGGTTGATGGGAGATTGCGAGAGTTGGCTATATTCCCAAACCTTGCAATTTGTTGATATGGATGAAGACTAATAGTCGATGAGCAGTTTACAGCGGACTTTGTTCTTATACAAAGGACCATACCCGCCAGTTTTTTTGTTCTGAATAAACGCTGTTGAGTTGCCAAAGGTAACATGTGCATCATTTTCCGAAATGCAGATAGCCCAACCTACTTCATTAGTCGCTGTAGCACCGGTATAGTTCGATCCATCGGCGAAAATGATATCTCCGGCATCCCAACCATTTTCAGCAGTGGTCACTTGTCCGACGATGGTGGGGCGACACTTCCAGGCATCGGTCAAACCAAGGTTGTGCGTAAAGGTATACACACCACTGGCCGCGATATCGAACCAGTCGCTTTCCCAGGTGCGCAAACCGCCGCCACCGCCGCCGTTAATGATACTTTCCGGCAGGTTCAGTTTAATACCGAGCACCGGCACTTCCACGCTAGGGGTTTCACATTCACAATTAGACATAATAGTTCTCCTATTCAGTTAAAGGGTTAAAGAGAAAATATCCGACCAGGCGGTATTGCCCGGCCCACACCTGCTTATGCTAGTAGCTGATCAGCAACTTGCACTGGACTCTGGACTTGGCGATGTTTCCCGCGCCGCCGCCCTTCCGGGTGTAAACATACCCGGTCATGTTGCCGAAGGAGACATGAGCGTCATTCTCGGAAACGCCGATCACCCAACCGATTTCGTTCTCTGCGGTGCTGCCGTTGTAGTTGGAGCCGTCACCGAAAATGTACTCGCCCACTTCCCAGTTGCCGGAAGCGGTTTTCACCCGCCCCACAATTCGAGGCAGGCATTTCCAGGGCTCGGTCAAGTCGAGATTATGGTTAAAGGTATAGAATCGGCTGGGCGCGATATCGAACCACTCGCTTTCCCAGGTATTGAAGCTGCCTCCGCCGCCGGGCAAATCAGCCGGGTCAATGCACAATTCAATGGGCAGACAATTTTCATTGCAATTTTCACACATAATAAACTCCTTGAGACGCAATGCGTCCGGTTAGAAGGTCAGACCCGCAAGAACGGCTTGCCCTTGCGGGCCGGTATTTAATAATGGGCTTGTACGCCGCGAACGCGGCTATGGATTAATGTTGGATGGGCTAGTCGGTGGTTTTAGTGAACAGGACGGTCACGATGGCAGACATATTAGTTCTGTTCGACTTTGTAGTTCCGCGAATATTTTCCAACGAAATGTCGAACCAAATACTGGAATTATCAGAGCTGGAGTAATTAAAAAGCCCGTGCGTCACCCCATCCGCCGCCACTGTCCAACTGCGTGCGGTATCTAGAGTGTATTGCTGCATATTCGTAAGCCCGTGCGCGATATATTTGCTTTTATTATTCGGCAACGCGCCAAAATCAATCCGTTTGGCATACACCTGCTTGCCTTCCCAATATTCACCAGATACCGGCACTTCTGGGCCGCCGATTACCAGATTGAACGGGCCACCAGACTGACCGCCGCCGGGCAAATCAGCCGGGTCAATGCACAATTCAACGGGCAGGCAATTTTCATTGCAATTTTCACACATAATAAACTCCTTGGGACGCAACGCGTCCGGTTAGAGGGTTAAGCCCGCAAGAGCGGCTTGCCCTTGCGGGCCGGTATTTAATAATGGGATTGTACGCCGCGAACGCGGCTATGGATTAAGGTTGGAAGGTTGAACTTGGGCTCCAGAAGCAGGCTTAAACTTTGCCATTCTGGGCCCTGCGGGGATCAGGGTAAACTCCGCGAAGAATCTATCTTCATTCTTCGCCTTCCGCATCCTCAGCCTGCCGGATTTCCTCCAGCTCCCAGGCCTCGCCGTTCCAACGCGGGATAGAGCCTTCCCGCGTCTGGGGAGCCTTGATCTTTGTTTACCTCGGCATGCCCAAATAGACGCAGGCCAGAGCGCCCCATGCGCGGGGAGTATTTTTATTGGCGACTGGTACAATGTTTGAGGAGTCAAAGTTTGCAGCACCGTATACATCCACTGAAGTGTTGCCCTGTGCATATATGTAGGTTCGTTGGCTATTGAGGGTAAAGGCACCTGTGGCGCGGCTTCGAAATCCGCCGATAGTGCTGCCAACACCTGATTGTATTTGCCCCGTGATTGCCCTCGTCGCATCTCCATGCACACCTCCCACGCCGAGACCGTCAAACCCGGACGCCTCGGCATACATACCCCGGAGGTCTGGCAGGCGCAGTGCGCCGGTTTCCAGATTCGGAGCATAGAAAGGCGCACCGCCGATACCGTTCCAGCCGACCGTCGTACCGTCGGCCAGGGTGGCCCAGGTGGCGCGGGTCATGGCCTGCCACTCTTCCTCGGTTTTGCACAGCATCTGCCCTTCCGGAGTTTGCAGATAAGCCCAGGCTTCGGGGTAAAGCAGGTTTGCGTTTTCCAGCAAACCGCCCTGCGCGGGCTGAAAGCCGCGCCGCAACACCGGCAGCCGGAAATAATAGAACTCGCACAGCTCGTATTTGTCATACGCCTGATTTTTATCCACGCACATCCGCACGGGGATACATTCACAATTACTCATAATTTTTTCTCCTGTTTTTTAGTTTTCTCCGTTGCCACGGCGCAAAAAGGCTACATGGGCTGCCCCGCATCCAACGGCTTGTGTGTTATTTGATGGTTTCTTCCGCCATTTTCAGCATGAGCCGCCGAAGGTGTATTTTCTCCGCAACAAAAGCACAGCTTAAGCATCCTAAAGATAAATGCCGCCGCTACCCTTATAACCCGCGATGGTTCCCGGTATATAGTTTTCGCCTTTTCCGGAGGTTGTGATCATGCTCAAGGTATCAACGTAAAATCTTCTGCCCGTAACCGTGCCAGCCAGGCTTTTAGGCCCCATCGCCAACGAGCTATGCTTACCGCAAGCGACCGTGCCCGAGGTGGCGCTGCCGTTCAAAGTCATATTCGAAGTGGTTACCGCGATGTGGGAGTTGTATTCCGCGCTCAGGAACTTTCCGGCGGAGGCGTTAATGTGCACCGCATCACCGCCAATACCCATGTAACTGTTGGGGCGACATAAAAAGCACGCCCCCCTAATATCTCCGATAGCCTTTACCGTGCCTTGCGTTCCGACATACGCTCCCATGTGGGCAACAAGATGCGCATAGCTGTCTGACGAAGAGAGTGTGAGATTCCTCACGATCAGGTGGGTATTGTTGGCCTGAATGCATTTAGAGCTGTCGCCAGTGATAATAGTGGAATCAACGCCGGAACCAGATATGTAAATCTTCTCGAAGCAGGTGCCGATAAATCCCCAATCAATCAGCAGACCGCCCTGAAAAGTTCCGGGGCCTATGTGCAGAGTCACACTCACGCCCGGGATAGCCGCCCGGTAAGAAAAAACCTTGGCATAAGCTCCGTGCAGGCTCAGACAGGCGCGGTCTGGGCTGTCACCCAGACCATCGTTGCCATCATCGCCGTCGCTGCGAATGTAGAGATTCAGGGATTCGAAACAGGGCGTGGGCACACTCCGGGGGAAGTTACCAGGATCTAAACACAATTTCACGGGAATGCAATTACAAAGATCAGACATATAAAGCTCCTTGGGACGCAACGCGTCCGGTTAGGGGGTTAAAACCGCCGGGGATGAAAACAGTCCGGCAGTTTATGGGCAAGACCGGAGAAAGATGGATTACCTACATGCGCTTGGCATGGCAGGCAGAACAGATATGTTTAGGAATCAAGTATAAAAATCGAAGTTCAGGAGGGTGGGGGCTTGGGGGAGGGAAACTCAAGGAAGTCACTTCCTTGGGGTTCCTTCCCCCAATTCTCCTTTTTTACGCACCAGCACTTCCGGGCCTTGGGCAGCGCCGGGGGCCAGATCTTCGATGAGTTTGCCTTCGGCGGCCCGGCGTTGCTGGTAGCCGTCCCAGAGGGCGGCATTGCCGAGGCGGGCTGCGGCGGCGGGCCAATCACCAGCCAGCAGGGCCTGCCAGGTGTTGGGGTATTTTTTGGGGGAATTGAGGCCGCGCTGATACAGCAGCGAGACGAGCACGGCCTGGGCTTCGTGCGGGATTTGCAGGAAGGGCCGGGCGGGCAGATCGCGGTTATAGCGGGCTTCCACTTGCGCGATATAGTGTGTTTGCACGGCCTTATCCAAAGACGCGGCCTCCACGGAAGTGATTTGCAGGGGCTGCTTGGCCAGTTTGGCTTTGGCAGCCTCTTTTTTCAAACCCAGATAGGGGGTGAACAACTCAATCAGACCTGGGGGCACGCCCATGGCCTTCAGTCCGGCAGCACTCTGCTGGCCCAGGTCCAGGCCGGTGCCGATGGTTACGCCGGACACGCCGAAAACTTTGCCGGACCGGTCCTGGGGCACATAACCTCTGGTTGCGGCCCGGCCTTCGTGCTCTTCCAGCACGGAACGAATAAACGCATAATCGATGCTCATGGTGAAATACTCCGGATAGCGAACGCAACACATCCGCAAAAAAAGGAAGGATAAAAAAGAAAGGAAGGTCAGAAAGAAAAAAACAGAAACGAGTCGGAATCAACCCGCCAAAAAGACCATATCGTACTCGGCAGACCAAGGGAAGCGGGCGTTTTCTTTATTAAGAAAACCGGCTCGCGAAAAATAATCCCGGCTCGCGAAAAATACTCAGGGCTCAAGAAAAAAGGGAGTTTGCGGAGGGGGGGGGGACTCAAGGGCAGCTCGGCCAGAGTTTTAGGCAGGCGAGCTACATCCCAAAAGACTTCCTTGGGATTTATGCCCGCAGTTTCCGCTTGCTTCAGCTATGCTTATTTTAAACTAAGGGCCATGGCCGGATTAATGCCGGAATCCGCCGGGGTAAGCACGCGCTTGATATTTTGCTGCACATCGGGCGCGCCCAGGTCGAGAACTTCCGCATACACGCCCCGGCCCTGCGGGTCTTGCAGAAGCACAACTTTGGGATAGAGCAGCTTGACCGGGTTTGTTTCCACCACCACGCCGCGCCAGCCTGAATCCAGCTCCACAATGCCGCCCACGGGGTAGATGCCCTGGCAGCGGATAAACTGTTCCAGGATTTCGGTCTGAAACGAGGTGCCGCTCATGGAATACAAAAGGGACAGGGCCTTGTGCGCGACAATGGGATCTTTGAACACGCGGGGGCTGGTCATGGCGTCGTAGGTATCCACTATGCCCATGATCCGACCGACCAGGCTGATTTCATCGTTGCGCAGGCCGCGCGGATAACCGGCTCCGTCCATGCGTTCGTGGTGCTCAAGGATGCCTTGGCGCACCTCCACATACAGGTCGGGGATATTGCGCACCTGGCGGTAACCCAGCTCCGGGTGCTGCTTCATTACGTTGAACTGGGTTTCGCTCAATTTTTTGGGACTGTAGAGGATATCTTCCGGCACCAGGGCCTTGCCGATATCGTGCAACAGCCCGGCCACGCCCATGCGCCGGGCGCTGTCGGCGGAAAAGCCCAGATGCCTGGCAAACAATGTGGCGAATACGGACACGTTAACGCTGTGGGTGTAGGTGTATTCGTCACGGGCGCGCAGCTTGACAATGCCGAGAAAGGCGTTGTGATTGCGAGACACCGAGTTCATCACCCCATCCACCACGTCTTCGGCATGGGCCAGGGAAACATCATTGTGCCGCAAAATATCCATCTGGGTCGCCTTGGCAAAGCCCAGCGTGTCTTCGTAGGCTTTTTTAGCCACCGGCAGCTCTTCGCCAATGGCCACTTGCGGCTCCAGGCCCGGCTGCACGCCGAATTGCACCGGCAGCTGCACTTCGGAAGTCAGAATTTTGCCCAAGCCAACGGTGTCCGGCGTTTTTTCATCGTCGCCGTCATCGATAAAGGCTTCGGTAAAGCCGTCCGCAATGATCTTGGCAATGTGCTCAGCCGATTCAATAGTCCCCGCGGTGGCGTACACCTGGGGATGCATGAGCCAGGGCATATCCAGGTCCAGCACCTTCATGCCCGGTCGCAAATCATGAACCGACAACTTCCGCACAATCACTCCCAATCATATTTCGTTGCACCAACTTCTATGCTTTTTCAAAATAAAAACGCTCTAAAAGCCCTACGGCGCAAATCCACAATTCTTTAGGCCATTCTGCCTTGTCCATATATGATAATAACTCTTTAGCCAGGAATTTCAACCAGGCAGGGAATAAACTTCCGGGTACGCTCAGACGGCGGCACAGAGCACGCGCCCGCGGACTTCGGGGCGAAAAATCCCCTTGGCAGGGGGCGGAAGGGAGGAAGGAAGGGAGTTTGTTGGGGAACCCCAAGGATTTCATGCCCTTGAGGTTCCCATTTAAGAAAGGTCTTACCAGGCGTAGAGCGGGAAAGTGCGGGAAAATGCGTCCACTTCCCGGGCGATTTCCTTGAGCCTGGTTTCGTTGTTGATGTTTTTCAGCGTAGCGTCAATCCACTGGCCGACCTTGACCATCTCGGCTTCTTTCATGCCGCGGGTGGTCAGCGCGGGCGTGCCCAGGCGAATGCCCGAGGTCACGAAAGGCGAACGGGTTTCAAAGGGCACAGTGTTCTTGTTGGTGGTGATGTTGGCCAGGTCCAGAGCGATCTGGGCGTCCTTGCCGGTGATGTCCTTGTTGGTCAGGTCCATGAGCATGAGGTGGTTGTCGGTGCCGCCGGAGACCAGTTCGTAGCCCGCGCTCATCAGGGTCTTGGCCAGAGCCTGAGCGTTTTTAAGGATCTGTTCCTGATAGGTTTTGAATTCAGGACGCAGAGCTTCGCCAAAGGCCACTGCCTTGGCGGCAATAACGTGCATGAGCGGTCCACCCTGGATGCCGGGGAATATCTGGCTGTTCAGGGCTTTGCCGTTTTCCTCGGTGGAGAGAATCATGCCGCCGCGCGGTCCGCGCAGGGTTTTGTGCGTGGTGGTGGTGGTAAAATGAGCCTCATTGATGGGTGAGGGATGCAGCCCGGCAGCCACCAGGCCGGCGATGTGGGCCATGTCCACGATGAGCTGGGCGCCCACTTCGTCGGCAATGGCACGGAACTTCTTGAAGTCGATGATGCGCGCATAAGCGGAAGCGCCGGCAATAATGGCCTTGGGCTTGTGCTGCAGGGCCAGCTCGCGCACTTCGTCGTAATCGATGCGTCCGGTTTCGCGCACCACGCCGTAGGGCACGATGTTATAAGTGCGACCGGAGAAGTTTACCGGGCTGCCGTGGGTGAGGTGCCCGCCGTGGGACAAATTCATGGCCAGCACGGTATCGCCGGGGTTAAGGGCGGCAAAATAAACGCCCATGTTGGCCTGCGAACCGGAGTGCGGCTGCACGTTGACGTATTCAGCGCCGAAAATTTCTTTGGCCCGGTTAATGGCCAGGTTTTCGGCGATATCCACAAATTCGCAACCGCCGTAATAGCGCTTGCCGGGGTAGCCTTCGGCGTATTTATTGGTGAGCACCGAGCCCTGCGCCTGGCGCACAGCTGTGGAGACCACGTTTTCAGAAGCAATAAGCTCCAGCTTGCTGACCTGGCGGTCAACTTCAGACATAATGGCGCGGCCCAGTTCCGGGTCCTGCATAAACAGTTCTTCCATCACATACCTTCCTAAAGGCTTGCATGTTTCCCTGCCGCCTTACTGGGGCAGACAGGTGGCCGGGCCGCCGGAGAGCCTTAGCGGTCAGGCTTCATATTTTTTATACAACACACTGGCGTTGGTCCCGCCAAACCCGGCCGAGTTGCACAAGGCATAGCGCGGATTAAGCTGCTTGGGGCCGCTGCCCATATAATTGAGATCACATTCCGGGTCCGGGGTTTCGTAGTTAATGGTGCCCGGCACCCAACCAGTGCACAGGGCCTGCACGGTAAATACGCTTTCCATGCCCCCGGCTGCGCCCAGCAAGTGGCCGGTCTGGGACTTGTTGGCACAAATGGCAATATTGTAGGCATGTTCGCCAAAAGCGCTTTTAATGGCTCTGGTTTCCATGATGTCGTTAAGCTGGGTGGACGTGCCGTGCGCATTGATGTGATCAACATCGGCAGGCTTGATGCCGCCGTCTTCCACGGCCAGGGCCATGGCCGCAGCCAGGCCTTCGCCGCTGTCAACCGGCGCGGTCACATGACAAGCATCCGCAGTGGCCCCAAAACCGGCCACTTCACAATAAATTTTCGCACCCCGGGCCAGCGCGGAATCGAGAGATTCCAAAAGCAGGAAACCGGCGCCCTCGCCCATTACAAAACCGTCGCGGTCTTTGTCAAAGGGGCGCGAGGCGCGCTGCGGCTCGTCATTGCGGGTAGACAAAGCCTTCAGGGCTGTAAACCCGGCAACGCCCAAGGGGGTAACCGTGGCCTCCACCCCGCCGGTAATCACCGCGTCGGCGCGGCCCAGCATAATTTCAGAAGCCGCATGTCCGATGGCGTGCAAGCCCGACGAGCAGGCGCTGGTCAGGGTCAGGTTGTTGCCCTTGGCTCCGGTGAAAATGGACACCTGTCCGGGGCCCATGTTGGAAATAAGCATGGGAATAAAGAACGGCGAAATACGATTGGGTCCGGCCTCCATCATCTTGGTGTGGCAAGACTCCAGGGTGCTCAGTCCGCCCAGGCCGATGCCCAGCAGCACGGACACCCGGCGGGCGTTGGCGTCGTTAATGACGTAGCCCGCGTCTTTGAGCAGATCCTGCCCGGCGGCCACGGCGATCTGGGCAAAGCGGTCCATGCGCCGGGCCTCTTTGGCGCCCATATGGTCTTCAGGATTAAACCCCTTTAACTCGCCGGCAATGCGCGCGGTCAGCTCGGAAGCGTCAAAATGGGTGATGGGGCCGATGCCGGATTCACCGCGCAACAGAGCATCCCAGGATGTCTGCACATCATTACCCAAGGGCGTATAGGCAGCAAGGCCGGTAATCACAACTCTTTTTCTGGACATTAATCCTCCTGAGCCAAGCTCATGCTTATACTATTGTCCTACGCAAGGCATTACCAGTTTTCAGCCGTAAAAGTACAGGCATAAACCAGTGCCCGCCCCGGAAAAAGCGGAACCTAGCAAATTGCCGAGCGCTTGTACAGTGATATAAATTGACGCGCGAGAGCGCTTTGCGGTGAATGCCATGATTATCCTTTGCCCTCCAGTTCAACCTCTGGTTGCCGGGAAGAATTTGTTGCGTTATAGACAAACCATACAAGGAGCTTGTCATGTCCCGGACCAAAAAAATTATCATCGGTATTGTCGCGGTTGTTCTTGTGCTGATTTTCGGCGCCATGGCCGCCATTTCCATGCTTGTGGATCCCAACGCGTACAAAGACCGCATTGAAACTGCGGCTGAGGAAGCCTTGGGGCGCAATGTAAGCATTGAAGGTGATTTATCGTTGTCGGTTTTCCCCAGGCTGGTTATTGAAACCGGGGTAATCCGCATCGAAAACCCTGCCGACTTCGGCGGCGGCGAGTTTGCCTCCTTGAAACAAGCCGAGCTCAACCTCGAACTCATGCCGCTCCTTGGCGGACAGCTGAGCATCAACAAAGTTTCCTGCGCAGACCTT
>CAZNBK010000060.1:0-10940 GCA_964571105.1 uncultured Desulfovibrionaceae bacterium | reverse complement strand
ACAGCTCCACCTCCGGCGCCATTTACTACCATGTTATCAATAAAGAACGCCGCGGCGATTATTTGGGCGGCACCGTGCAGGTTATTCCGCACATTACCAATGCCATTAAAGAAAGCATTCTCAGCCTGACCAGCGTGGAAGAGTCCGAAGTGCCGGACGTGGCCCTGGTGGAAATCGGCGGCACCGTAGGCGATATCGAAAGTCTCCCCCATCTGGAGGCTATCCGGCAGCTCTGCAATGAGCTGGGCCGCGAGCATTGCCTGTTTGTGCACTTGACCCTGGTGCCGTATATCCGGGTGGCTCAGGAATTCAAAACCAAACCGACCCAGCACTCGGTCAAAGAGCTGCGTTCCATCGGCGTTCAGCCGGACATCATTATCTGCCGCTGTGAAGAAGCCGTTACCGACGAGCTTAAGGCCAAGATATCCCTGTTCTGCAACGTGGACCGCAATGCGGTTTTTTCCAATGTTGACGTGCCCAATATTTATGAAGTGCCGCTTCAATTCCACACCGAAGGCGTTGACCAAAAAATTGTGGACCGCCTGGGCTTGAAGGCCGGTGCGGCGGATCTTTCAGTTTGGGAAAAATTGACCGCTGATTGCCGCAATTTGAGCAAGGCGGTGAATATCGCCCTGGTCGGCAAAAATGTGGCCGTGAAAGACGCCTACAAGAGCTTGTGCGAAGCGCTGGTGCACGCCGGTATTGCCAATAAGGTAAAGATAAACTTTAACTTTGTCAGCGCGGAAAATGTCACTTCGGAAAATGTCGTTGAGTCGTTTGCGGGTATTGACGGTATCCTGGCCCCGGGTGCTTTTGGCTTTGGCTTGGGCAGCGGCGATGGAATTGTTGAGTCGGCCAGATACGCCCGGGAAAATAAAATTCCATTCTTCGGCATTTATACCGGCATGCACTGCATGGCCATTGAATTTGCCCGCAATGTGGCCGGTATGGCCGAGGCGGATTCTGAAGAATTCAATCCGGCCACCCCGCATATTCTGGCCAAGCCCCTGGACAAGGCCTTTCCGCTGGGACTTAAGCAACCCACGGATTCCCGGCCTGTGGTTTGCAATGAAGCAGACATTGCCCGCTTCGGCGCTTACCCGGTGGTGCTGAACAAAGGCAGCAAAGCCGAAAAAATTTACGGCAACACGGAAATTTCCGAGCGCCATGCCTGCCGCTTTGAGCTGGTTCCGGAATATATGCAGCGTCTTGGCGATGCCGGACTAAAGATCACCGGCCAGGCCGGAGAAGGCCGCCTGATCGAGATGCTCGAACTGACGGATCACCCCTGGTATTTGGGCTGTCAGTTTAACCCTGAATATAAATCTTATCCCATGCGCCCGCACCCGCTGTTTGTGGACTTTGTTAAAGCAGCCGTGCGCAAAAAATAGCGGCAACGCTCTTTGTCGAAGAAATCTCATGCCCCTGGCGGTTATTTATAGCTGTCAGGGGCAGGGTTTTTAATTGTGAACGTCCAACTCCGGATAATTTCCCTTGACTAAGTATTAAAAAATCCTTTTGACTATTGAACTATGTTTACCCCAGAAGTTTTATACGCCCAACTTAAGAGCAAACCGTTCGTGATTGCTGGTCCCTGTGTGCTGGAAAGCCTGGAGCTGGGCCTAGAAGTAGCCCGGGCCGTGCGCGCCGCCGCAGAAAAATACAACCTGTTTGCGGTGTTCAAAAGTTCTTATGACAAGGCCAACCGCACCTCCGGCAACAGTTTTCGCGGACCGGGCTTAAGCAAAGGGCTGGATTGGCTGGCCCTGATCCGCGAGGAAACCGGCCTGCCGGTGATTACGGATATCCACGAACCGACGCAAGCGGCACCTGTTGCGGAAGTTGCTGATATTCTTCAAATTCCCGCATTTTTGTGTCGCCAGACCAGTCTGCTGGAAGCTGCCGGGCAAACCGGGCGGGTGGTCAATATCAAAAAAGGGCAGTATGTCTCGCCCCGCGACATGGAACCGGCTGCAGACAAAGTCATGCGCACCGGAAACAATCGCGTGCTGCTCACCGAACGGGGCACTTTTTTCGGTTATAACAACCTGGTTGTGGATATGCGCAGTTTAAGCATCATGGGTTCTTTCGGCGTGCCGGTGGTCTTTGACGCCACCCATTCCGTGCAGTTGCCCGGCGGGCAGGGGCAATGCTCCGCTGGTGAGCGCGAATTTGTTTTTCCTCTGGCCAAGGCCGCAGTGGCAGCCGGGGCGCACGGAGTTTTTCTGGAGTGCCACCCCGACCCGGATAAAGCCCTGTGCGATGGCCCCAATTCATTATATCTTGATCAGTTGCCGCTTTTATTTAAGCAACTGGCCGCCTTATGGGAGCTTAATCGTGCATCATAAAGATCAAGCGGCGTCTGAAAAAGCCGCCCGGAACATCAAACTTTTAGTCTTGGACGTGGACGGCGTGCTCACTGACGGCGGCCTTTATTACGACGCCAGCGGGCAGTGCATGAAGCGCTTCAGCGCCGTGGACGGCCTGGGCATAAAAGATATTGCCGATTACGGCATTCAGACCGCGGTTATCACCGGCCTGGCTTCCGAGGCAGTCCGGGCGCGCATGAAAGACCTGCGCATAAAGTATTATGTGGAGGGAGAAACCCGCAAAATTCCGCCTCTGGAAGAGTTCCGCCGCCAGTGTGGAGTGGAGTGGTCCGAAATCGCCTATATCGGCGATGACTGGGTAGATTTGGCCCCCATGAGCCGGGTGGGTTTTCCGGTGGCGGTGGCCAATGCCATGCCGGAAGTAAAAGACGCGGCCATGGCTGTAACCGAGCTGACCGGCGGTAACGGCGCGGTGCGCGAGGCCATTTGGTTTATGCTCCAAGCTCAGGGCAAACTGGAGCCGCTTCTGGAGTTCTGGAAAGGGCAATGAGAAAAAAGTCCCGTAAATTCAGTTTTTTGATTATTTTGCTGCTCTGCCTCGGGCTGGCCGGTTTGGCCGGTTGGTATTTTTATGAAGACAGCAAAGAAAAACTGCAAGAGGCCATTCTGGAACAGGCCCTGACCGGCAATGAAGAACTGGCCAACCTGGTTTTCAAGGCTTTTTCGCTTACCCAGGGCGAGGCGGGTCTGGAGGCCTGGCGGCTCAAAGCCGAAGTGGCTTCCATCCGTCAGGAATCCGGTGTGATTTTTTTGGATCAGCCCAAAATTACTTATTTTACCCGTCCGGACAATGAAGAAATGATGGTGACCGCCCCGGAGGGGGTGGTCGACCAGGGCAAGCAGACCATGGAATTATGGCCTGAGGTGGATGTTTTCGCCCCGCAGGGAGAACTGCATACCAGCAGAATGAATTATGTTGGTGAAGAGCATACCTTGTATTTCCCGGAAGAAGTGCAGGTAACCTCCAAAGGCATGAGCGCGCGCTTCGGCGAGGCCTCCTGGAATCTCAACGCCAATGTTTTTACCGGCTTGCAGGGGGTTGTTGTCAGGCTCAAGCCCAGAAACAGCTCCGCCCAGCCAGACATTGACAACGAAATTCCGGTAAACGGCGAAGAAGCTGAGCCTGCACCTGTGGATAATCCTGATTAAGCGGTCATGGAGTTGAGCATATGAAGTTAAACAAGAGATTTTTGTCTGTGCTGAAGTATTGCCTGCGGGGCGCTGCCCTGGGGGCGGCGCTGCTGCTTCCGTTGAGCGCGCAGGCGCAGGATCGCGATGCCCCTACGGATATCACCGCCCAGCGCATGACCTATGATGCCGGAAAACAGCAGCTTGTTTTTGAAGGCAAGGTTCATGTGGTCAATGGCGATTTTATTATGGATTCACAGCGTCTGACCATCTACATGAAGGATAACCCCAATGCCGGGGAGACGGAGGGAGAGAGCGATCCGTTTTCCGGCATGCAGGGCGGCGATCTTGACCGCCTGGTGGCCGAAGGCAGCGTGACCATGCAGAAGGAGGGCCGCATCGGGGAATGTGGCCGGGCTACCTATTACATGGACCGCGAATTGGTGGTCATGGAGCAGAATCCTTTTCTGCATGACGGCGAAAATCGTATCAGCGGTCAAGTGATCAATTTCTGGGTGGCGCAAAATCGCAGCGAAGTAATCGGCGGGGAAGGCCAGCCGGTGCGGGCCACAATTAGGTCAACTCGAGAATAGCCCATGTCCATACTTACAGCAGTGGAACTGCATAAATATTTCGGCGACAGGCATGTGGTCTGCGGCATTTCCCTGAAAATCAATCAGGGCGAGATTGTGGGCTTGCTGGGTCCCAATGGCGCTGGAAAAACCACTACGTTTTACATGACCCTGGGCATTATCCAGCCTTCTTCGGGGCAGGTTTTTCTGGATGATGAGGAAATCAGCGACTGGCCTTTATACCAGCGGGCGCGGTTGGGGTTGTCATACCTGCCGCAGGAAAGCTCGGTATTCAAGAAGCTGAGCGTCTGGGACAACCTGATGCTTATTCTGGAATACACCGGTCTGTCTGCCGCAGCGGCCAAGGCCAGAGCCAATGAGCTCATGGACGATTTCGGCATAAGCCATCTGCGCAACTCCATGGCCGCGCACCTGTCCGGCGGGGAGCGGCGGCGTTTGGAAATCGCCCGGGCATTGATCCGCGAACCCAAGTTCGTCTTGCTGGATGAACCCTTTGCCGGTATTGACCCGCTGGCTGTGGATGATATTCAGCAACTCATCGTCCGGCTGAGGGAGCGCGACATCGGCATCATCATATCCGATCACAACGTGCGGGAAACCTTGAATATTTGCGACCGGGCGTATCTGGTTTTTGAAGGTCGGGCCATTCTCAACGGCACTCCCGCTGAGATTGCGCAAAACCCGCAGGCCCGGCGCGTATATCTCGGCGAAGATTTTTCCCTGTAAGACAGTCCAGACAGATAAAACCGCCCAAGCCGTTGCCAGCAACGGTTTGGGCGGTTTTGCATTTATCATCTCCGCAAATCGCCAAACAGCTCTTGCAAAAAACGTGACAATCATGCATAGTGTAATAAACAGGGTGAATCAGGACCTGAACAGCGCAGATTTCGGAGCTCAATTATACAGATATGGCCCTAGAACTTAGACAGCAACTCAAACTCGCCCAGCAGCTGGTTATGACCCCGCAATTGCAGCAGGCCATTGGCTTGTTGCAATTATCGCGTTTGGAGCTGCTGGAAAAAGTACAGCAGGAACTTCTGGAAAACCCGTTTTTGGAAGAGGCTGATCTTGACGCGGAAACGGAGATGAGCCTGGATTCCGTGCAGGAGTTGCGGGATGATGTGGGCAGCGACGATAACAGTTACGATCTGGAAGTCGCCAAGAATGCCGATTGGGAAGATTATCTCGGCGAGCTCTCCAGCACCTCGCGGCAGTCTCAGGCGCGGGAAATGGAAATGCCCGACGATGACGGCCTGTCGTTTGAATCCCGCTATGCGGCCAAGCCGTCTCTGGGCAGCCACCTGCTCTGGCAACTGCGCCTTTCCAAATTAAGCGAAGAAGAAAAAAGCATCGGCGAATGTATCATCGGCAACCTTAATTCCATGGGCTATCTGGAAGCTTCCGACGAGGAAATTGCGGAAATGACCGGAACTTCGGTGGAGCAGGTGCAGGCCGTGGCCAGGTTTGTCCAGCGTTTTGACCCGGTGGGCGTGGCCTGCCGCACTCCTCGTGAGTGCCTGCTTACCCAGATTAAGGTGGCCGGTTATGACCGCGACCCTGTGCTTGTGGAAATAGTTTCCGAGCATCTGGAAGACCTGGAAAACCGCCGCTACAAGCCGTTATTGCGCAAATTCCGTTTGACCCTGGAAGACCTTCAGGAATACCTGGGGCTGATTTCCACGCTTGACCCCATGCCTGGCGCAAGCTTCGGCGGTGACGAGCCGTTTTACGTCAGCCCCGATGTGTTTGTGTACAAGTATGAAGGCGATTTCATTATTATTCTCAACGATGAAGATTTGCCCCAACTGCACGTGAGCACCGCCTATGAATTCTGCTTGCAGGGCGCTTCCGATAAAGACAAGGAATATCTTAACGAAAAAAAGCGGGCTGCTGAATGGTTGATCAAGAGTTTGCATCAACGCCAGGGGACCTTATATAAAGTAATGGAGAGCATTGTCGGATTCCAGCGCGAATTTTTTGAAGAGGGCGTCAGCAGGCTCAAGCCGCTGATTTTAAAAGATGTCGCCGACGATATCGGCATGCACGAATCCACGGTAAGCCGCATTACCACCAATAAATATGTGGCCACGCCGCACGGCACCTATGAGTTAAAGTTCTTCTTTAACAGCGCGCTTGGGCTTGATGACGGCAGCCAGGTTGGCTCAGAGAGCGTCAAGGCGCTGATTAAAAAGATGATCAACGAGGAGGATCCCAAAAACCCGCTGAGCGATGAAAAATTAGGCGAGATATTAAAGGAGCAGCTAAAGGTCAACATCGCCAGGCGTACTGTGGCCAAATACCGTATGGCCATGGATATTGAATCGTCGTCCAAGCGTAGAAAGGTTTTTTAGCGCCGCATGGCGGCGTCCGCGAGATGGCCGGAAAAGAAATTTGCTTTACTGTCAGGCGGCAATCTCAAGTGTAAATTACTATCAAGGAGGCCTTGCATGAATATTTCCGTCACCTTTAAGAACATGGAATCTTCGGAACATCTGAAACAGTATGCGGCCAAACGTTTTGAAAAACTTACACGCTTCTGCTCGCATTTCGAACCCGTGGACATACAGATTACCCTGTTGGTGGACAAAGTCCGCCACAAGGCCGAAACCCATGTGGTGGGGAAAAATTTGAACGTTTCCGCTCTGGAAGAATCTGGCGACATGTATGCCAGCATTGATATGGTGCTGGATAAAGTTGAATCGCAGATTAAAAAGCAGGCGGAAAAACACAAGGACCGCCGCCGTACCGCTCAGGAAGCGCGCATGGTGCGCATGGAAGTATTGTCGTACCCGCCTGAGGGCGAGCTCAAAGGCCACAAGGTAGTCTCCTCGGACATTTTTTCACCGGAACCCCTGGAAGTAGATGAAGCTGTGGCCCACCTGGAGCAGGCCAAGCATGATTTCTGGGTGTTTCTCAATGCGGAAACCAATCGCGTCAACGTTGTGTATAAACGCAGTAACGGAGATTTCGGGCTGATTGACCCGGACTTTTAGAGCATTTTAACCTTGAGATTATATGATTGATAAAATGCTCTGGTGTCGCGAAGCGGCACCCGCGCAGCGGGAGCGAAACAAAAACGACGTTTTTTGTGAGCGACCCTCTCAGTCCCGCCGACCTGGCGGGACCGAGAGGTATGCGATAAGGTCAAGCAGCGCGTGCCTTTCGCAAAATCGCCTTGGATTTTGCGCATTTATGAGGGAAATGTCTTTTTGCCTTTTGGCTCCAATGAACAGCATTTGGCATTTGAGTTTTGCAACATTTTAAAATTAAACTACTCTAGAGTAAATTGCCATGTCGGCCCAGTCAGACCAATCCAGTGCGGTTTTTCCGATAATTATTGTCACCGGTCTGGCTGGCGCCGGCAAGAGCACGGTGTTGCAGGCGTTTGAAGATCTGCGTTATTTCACCGTGGACGGCCTGCCTGTGGAGCTTGGCCCGGAAATGGTCAAGGTGCTTAATCAGGAAACCCTGATTCAGTACCGAGGGCTGGTTCTGGGGATGGATCTGCGGCAGGCCCGTTTTCTTGATTCTCTACACAAAACCCTGCACGGGCTGGGCGAGCAGGGGATCAAGCCCAGCATCATTTTTGTGGAAGCCAGCAGTGAAGTCTTGCTGCGCCGCTATGCCACCACCAGACGACCGCATCCTCTGGAACGCGAAGGCTTGAGCCTTGAGCAGGCCATGGAAGAGGAGCGCCGCCGTTTGGGCGGTTTGCACGAGCTGGCGGATTTTATTCTGGATACCAGCGCCTACAATGTCCATGATTTGCGCCGACATATACAGCAAGAGTGGAGCCGGTTCAGCGCCGATAAAATCCGCACGTTCAAAGTCAATATTATCTCCTTTGGTTTTAAATACGGCCTGCCGGCTGATGCGGACCTGATGTTTGATATGCGTTTTTTGCCGAATCCGCATTTTGTGCCGGAGTTAAAAGAAAAAACCGGTCTGGATTCAGCCGTGGCCGCGTATGTTTTGGAAAATCCCACCGGGCGCAAAGCTTATGTAAAAATTGAAGAATTTTTATTGGACATGTTGCCTTTGTATGAGGCAGAAGGGCGCTACCGTACCTGCATAGCCATTGGTTGCACCGGGGGCAGACACAGGTCGGTGGCTGTGAGCGAAGCGCTTTACAGGGCTTTGAAAAAAGCTGACTATGCTGTAATTCTGGAACACAGGCATATGGAGTTATAAATTTGCATGGCTACAGATATCAATGAACAAAAAGACCCGCCGCGCGTGGGGATTGTCGTTTTTACCCATTCTGACTACGGCAAGGCGCTTCTTGCCTCTGCCGAGGGCATTCTTGGCGGGCAGGACGGCTACGAGGTGCTCGGCGTGGAAGGCAATATCGCGGTGGAGACCATCCTGGCCGAGCTTCGTGCTGCTGTCGAGCGCCTGGACACCGGGGTCGGGGTAATAATTTTTACAGATATGTTTGGCGGCACCCCCAGCAATTTGAGTATTTCTCTGCTGGGCAGCCTTAATGTCGAAGTTATCACCGGGGTCAATTTGCCCATGCTCTTGCGGGCGTTCAACCGCCGCAGCGAATGCCTGGTGGATCTGGCGCGCGAAGTGCGCGACGCCGGGGTGCAGGGCATTGTTGTGGCCGGGGAAATCTTACGGCAAAAACCCGCTAAAGACGGTTAGGAAATATGCTCTGGATCAGGGTGGATAATCGGCTGGTGCACGGGCAGGTTATTGAAACCTGGCTGCCGTACACCAATGCCAACCATTTGCTGGTGGTCAATGATGACCTGGCCGCTGACTTCATGCGCCAGACCATCATTTCTCTGGCCGTGCCGTCGCGTATCAAACTGCAGTTTTTAAAAGTCGAACAGATCGGAGCTGCCCTGGCCTCCCTTCCCAAAGACAGCAACGTGCTTGTTTTGGTGGCGGATTGCCATGATGCGGTGCGCCTGCTCGATTCAGGCGTTATATTCAGCACACTGAATATCGGTAATTTGCATTATGGGCCGGGCAAACGTCAAGTTTGCTCTCATGTGGCTTTATCCGAAGAAGACGAGGAATGCCTGCTCCAGCTTCAGGCGCGCTGCGTAAAGTTGGATTTTCGTTGCGTGCCCAACGAGAAAGTTCATTTAGAGGAGTGGTAGCATGGAAGGTCTTGCGCTGCCTGCGCCGCTTCTGCTCGGGGCCATTGCGCTGTATTGTTTTGCGGCCATGTTCCGCTACTCCATATTCATAGGCTTGCTTGACCGCCCTTTGGTGGTGGGCATAATCTGGGCTTCCTTTACCGGCGACTGGCTGCTGACCATGCAGTTGGCCCTGTTCTTTGAGTTGTTCTGGCTGGATCTTTTGTATGTGGGCACATATATCCCTCCATTTGCAGCCATGTCGCTGCTCATGTGCCTGCTGCTCATGGATTCTTTCGGGATTACCGCAATTCAGCAAATGCCCCTGCCTTTGCTTTTATCCATACCCTGGGCGCTGACCGGCGCGGCAGTGGAACGCTGGACGCGGCAGCGCCAGTTCATGCTTTATTTTTCCTATGTGGAGCGCGGCGATGCGGCACGTCTGTCAATGGTTCCCCCCCGGGTGTTTATTCAATGCCTGATCAAGCTTGTGGTCTTGCAAGCCATTGCTTTTGCCGGTTGCTATACGATTACCGAGAATTTGGGACGGGTCATCATCCACTGGGTGGGGGTACCGGCGTTTTCCTGGCTTAATTGGGGGCTGCTTTGGACCGTGGGGGCTGCCATGGGCGGGTTTATGGCTTTGCGGACCAGGCGGGCTTATGTGGTGTTCATGATCGCTTTTGCCGGCTTCCTGGCTTACAGCATTATCTGACGAGATTAAATTTGTTGAGTAATGAGTCCGGTTGAAGCTGAGAGGGCGGCAGGAATTTATTGACATCGTTTTGAGAAGTATATATTAAAAAACGTTTCAAGGCGACTGAGCAGACTTTTTTATGCACGCTTTGAAATGCCGTAGCCAGGTTTTTCCATAATGCATGATGCGCGCCGTTTCGGCGTGTTTTTTTGAGATTAGAGCATTTATAAGTGCTCTAACGGCATGAGCGGCAGCCGCGACAGAGGATTCGGCGTTTAATTTACTTTTGCCGTAAGCAGCCTTTGTCAAACGCTAATTGCTATAGATGTTCCGGTCAAAACAGTTTTGCCCGGAACAATTTTATTACTCTAAAATTCTTTGTTTCAGGAGAAGTGAGATGTCTGCAAGTGTAGGATTGTGGTGTGCTCTGGTTTGCGCCGTGCTTGCCATTCTTTACGGTGTGGCCGCCAGCATTAAGATTCTGGCTCTGCCTGCCGGCAACGAGCGCATGAAAGAGATTGCCGGAGCGGTTCAGGAAGGCGCCAAGGCTTATCTTAACCGTCAATACATGACCATTGGCATCGTGGGCGTGGTCTTGTTCGCGATTATCTGGGCTCTGCTCGACCGCAATACCGCCCTCGGGTTTGCCGTGGGCGCAGTGCTCTCCGGCATCGCCGGTTATGTGGGCATGAACGTCTCTGTGCGTGCCAACGTGCGCACCGCCGAAGCCGCCAAGTCCGGTCTGGCCGCAGCCTTGAGCGTTGCCTTCCAGGGCGGCGCCATCACCGGCATGCTGGTTGTCGGCCTGGGCCTGCTCGGTGTGGCCGGTTTTTATTATTTCCTTCAGGTTACCGCTCCGGCGGGCATGGGCATGGCCGATGTGATCAAGCCTTTGATCGGGCTTGGTTTCGGCGGCTCCCTGATTTCCATTTTTGCTCGTTTGGGCGGCGGCATCTTCACCAAGGGCGCCGACGTCGGCGCTGACCTGGTGGGTAAAGTGGAAGCGGGCATCCCGGAAGACGACCCCCGCAACCCCGCCGTT
>CAZNBK010000059.1:10258-11232 GCA_964571105.1 uncultured Desulfovibrionaceae bacterium | reverse complement strand
GTTAAAGGAGATACCAGCCCACCAGGCCTTGCCGCCTTCACCGAGAGCACCACTGTTGGACAGGCCGCCGCCGATGGGGCCGAAGCTTTCATACTCTTCATCGCCATAAAAATCATAATTGTCGTCAATTTCGCCGATGAAGCCGAACATACCCCAGGGGGTGATTTCCAGGCCGTATTCAGCAAAGGTCAGGGGCAAGGTCAGGGCGAACAGGTCGATGTTGTCGTGATGATAACGGGAGTCGTCGTTCCAGCCGCCTTCACCGCTACGGGCGAAGGGGTTCCAGGGACGCAACCAGGCCAGGTTCAGCCCAACATATTCGTTGAAGGTGTAGCTGAGCACGATGCCGGCCATGTCGTCGTCCAGGATGGCCTGGCCGCTGTTGGCGCCGTTGGCGAAGAAGGGCAGGGCAAAGGGAATAAGGCCCATGCGCACCTGCAGATCGGTCTCGGGAACGATCCAGTCGATGTACATGTGCTTGGTTTCCACGTTCACGCCGTCGGTGCCCATGGCGCCGCCGGCACCGTTGCCGGTGTAGCCGGAGCCAACCCAAGTGTCGCCGCCGCCGGAGCCCCAGGACACGTTGCCGATTTCAAACTGCACGGTACCGGAGAGCTGCTCAGAAGCGACAAAGTCGATCTGGAAGCGCAGGCGCTGAATGGCGTCGAAGTTTTCGTCGCTGCCCACGTCTTTGTTGTCATGCAGACTGGTGCCGGTGTACCAACCGAAATGGAAATCAAAATAGCCCTTGATTTTGATGTCCGTGGCGGAGGCGGCGGACACGGAGCCCAGCACCAACGCGGCGGTCATCAGAATGCCGAGAAGCTTTTTCATTGTTATATCCTTCCTACTTTTGCATTAAGTTTAAAAAATTACTAGTACCATTTTTTGAAACTAAGTATGGACTAGTAAAACCACTAACTGCAAAAAAAGGATATGAAGTACCAGCTGCTCCATTATAAACAGAGTCTTTT
>CAZNBK010000059.1:0-10248 GCA_964571105.1 uncultured Desulfovibrionaceae bacterium | reverse complement strand
AAAACATCTGAAACACAACCCCTGCCAAACAAATACAGCTTCCTTGTACACCAACAAAAAATAAAGGCAAGAGTTTTGGTAAAAAAATTTTTACGGTGCAAGTTTTTTTACCCCCGAAACCAACCCGGTCCGGGTGCAGGCCAGGCGGGCAACGCAGAGATTTCCCTTGTCAACGGCGGGTTTTCCTGCCGTAGCCGCAGCCGAAAAGCAACTTTGCGGCGGTAAAAATTTTTAAAAAAAATTTTACTGCCCGGGCGGCACGCCAACAAGACATTGCCAATTATACCTTGTTCAGACGTTACAGGCCCCAGCCGGGCGGCAATGCTTTTGACTCGCCCCGTGCAGAGGATTATATCCATAAAATATGGACATGGATTTAAGCCTCATTCCCCTCGACCCCGGCGTTTATCTGTTCAAATCCGGGCAGGGCAAAATCAAATGCCTGCGCAAACGCCTGGCCTCCTATTTCCGGGGCAAAAACCTGTCGCCCAAAACCCAGGCCATGCTCCGCCAGGCGAGCAGCCTGGACACCCTGACCACAACCACGGAAAAAGAAGCCCTGCTCCTGGAAGCCGAGCTGATCAAAAAGCACCGTCCGCGCTATAACATTACCCTGCGTGACGACAAGCAGTATTTCCTGTTCTGCATGGACAAAAGCCACCCCTACCCGCGCCTGGCCGTTATCCGCCCCCGCCCGGGCCGCGCCGCCACCGGCGCCGGAGCAGACAACAGCCGCGCCACGCATAAAAAAACGCGACACAACCGCAACCTGGCCCTGTTCGGCCCCTATGCCTCGGGCCTGGCCGCGCGGGAAACCTGGCGGCTCATCCATCATATTTTCCCCTTGCGCCGCTGCTCGGACCGCATGTTTAAAAACCGGGTGCGCCCCTGCCTGTATTACCAGATGAACCAGTGCCTTGGCCCCTGCTGTCTGCCCGTTAACCAGGCCGAATACGCCGACATGACCGGCGAAGTGGAATTACTGCTGCTGGGCAAGTCCTCGGAGCTGATCAACCAGCTTAAAACCCGCATGCAGGGCGCTTCGGACACCCTTGAGTTTGAGCTGGCCGCCCGCCTCCGCGACCAGATCCGGGCAGTGGAAAAAACCGTGGAACAGCAGGCGGTGGTCTTTCAGCAAGGCTCCGACCTCGATGCCCTGGGCCTGGCCGAAACCGCGCAAGGCCTTGCTTTGGGCGTGCTGTTCGTGCGCAACGGCAAGGTCATGGACAGCCGGACTTTTTTCTGGCCCGGGCTGACCCTGGCCGAAGGGGCCGAAGCGCTGAACAGCTTCCTGGGACAATTTTACGCCCAGGCCGCCCTGATCCCGCCGCGCATCCTGCTGCCCTGGCGGCTAAGCGATATGGATGAGGCTGATTCTGCGATAGCTGATTCTGCAATAAATGACGAAGCCGCCGTCGCGGCTATAAACGAGGCCGTTGCGGCTGGCACCGGCGAGGCCGCTGCGGACTGCCCCGCGCCCGCGCCGGAGCAAAGCCGTTTGTGGGAGGAAATTTTATCCGAAACCCGGCAGGCGCAAGTTAAGCTGCTGCTGCCGCGCGATGAGCGGGAGCGCCGTCTGGTGCGCATGGCCGAAGCCAATGCCCGGCAAAGCGCCAAAACCACCGACGCGCAGCCCCTGGCCCACTGCCTGGCCCAACGCCTGCACCTGGCCGCGCCGCCCGAGCGCATCGAGGCCGTGGACGTCTCCCACACCGGCGGGCAGGAAACCCGGGTGGGTATGGTGGTTTTTGTGGATGCCGAGCCCAGGCGCGAAGAATTCCGCGCCTATACCCTGCCCGGCAACAATCCCGCTGTTTCGGACCAGGCCGGAGGGCAGGCGGCAGCCTTTGCGCCGGGCGACGACTATGGCGCCCTGGCGGCCTGGGTAGTGCGCCGCTTGGAGTCCGGTCCGCCCTGGCCCGACCTGCTGCTCATCGACGGCGGTCTGGGGCAATTGGCCGTGGTCGAGCGCGCCCTGGCCGATGCCGGACAGGCCGATCTTTTCCCCATAGCCGCCATTGCCAAAGCCCGCAACGCTGACGGTCGGGCCGACCGCCGGGCGGGAAACACGGCGGACCGCATCTTCATTCCCGGACGCAAAAATCACCTGCCCCTGCCCGAAGGTTCGCCGGAGCTGCTCTTTTTGCAACGGGTGCGGGATACGGTGCACGATTACGCCATCGGGCGCCACCGCCGGGCCAGAAACAAGGCCGCCCTGGCCGGAGCCCTGCTCGAAGTGCCCGGTGTCGGCCCGAAAACAGCCGCCCTGCTCTGGGATAATTTTGATTCTCTGGCCGAGATGGCCGCAGCTTCGGAGGCGGTGCTGGCCGCTCTGCCCGGCATCGGCAAGGGAAAAGCCAAAAAATTGAAACGCGAGTTGGCCAGATTTGCCAAAGTATAAATCAGGATAAAACGCGGCTGAAACATAAAACACAAAACACAAAAAGGCGCGCCCAATTGGGCGCGCCTTTTTTAAAACCAAACAGAGCTTGCCTTATGCAGCCACGCCGGCCCGGCTGTCTTCAGTGTTGAACACAGAGGGCTTGGGGATGGGAGCATAAAGGTGCTTGGTGGCCAGGGAAACCCCGATGTACAGGACCACAGCCACGATATCGCCGCACAGCGGACCCATAACCCAACCAAGGTCGGTGGTCAGCAGAAGCACAGCCGCGGTGATGCCGCCGCCGAACATGGCTGCGATACAACCATAAGCGTTGCCGCGATAGAACGACCCCACGAACACAGGTCCGATGAGCACGGCCTGCAAGGTGCCGGTGCCGAGAATGTTCAGGAAGTTGAGGAAGTACATCGGCAGCACATAAGTCATCAACAGCGCGACCAGGCCGATGATCAACACGCCGAGACGGTTGTTGAACAGAGCGCGGGCCATGGAGATGACAGAACCCTTGGTCATGGCGGTGCGCATGTCGTGCGTGGCCGCAGTGGTCAGGGTGTGCAGCAGGCTGTTGGCCGTGGACTGCATGGCGAACAGGATGAACAGGGTAATGACCACGTTGGCCACCGGCGGCACAAAGTTGGCCAGGAACACGGGCATGGCGTTATCCGGCACTTCCAGATCGGGCATCTTCAGCTTCACATACAGACCGACCACGGGGATGATGCTGAGGATAATACACAGCACAGCAGTGTAGAAGCTCATGAGCGGCAGGTTGGCGTCCTTTTTGATGGCCAGGAAACGCACCGCCATATAGGGCAGAACGGCGGCAAAGAAGAAGGCGTAAGGAATACTGAAGTACGCCGAGATCTTGCTGTCGCCGTAGGGCGCTGCCGTCGGCTGGTCAATAAAGCCTTCAAAGTTGGCCCGCAGCTGGGACACCAGTTCCATCGGGGAGAGGTCGCTGAAGATAACAAAGCTGCAATAGATACAGGCCAGCACCATGCCGAAGACCATGACCGTATCGGTCCAGGCCACAGCCACCAGACCGCCGAAAGCAGTGTAAAAAATCATGACGCCGAGCACAATGGACGCGGCAACCCAGGGTTCAATACCCAGCCACTGGGCGGTCAGAAGACCCACGCCGCGCAGCTGGCCCACCAAGAACACGGTGAGGAGAATAAGGGTGATCAGACCGGCGGTGCCTTGCAGGAACCAGCCCATTTCCTTGCCCCGGGCGTGGCCCTGGGCGATATATTCAGGAATGGTGTTGGAGCCCATGTTGGCGGCGTTTCTGCGCAGCACACCGGCAAAGAACATCATAGCCAGGGTGTGGGCCACGGCAAAGCCGAAGTTGTACAGAAGTTCAATGGGGCCAAACGCATAGCAGATACCGGGCGCGCCCATGAAACACCAGCCGGAATAACCGGTGGCGACCACGGTACAGGTGCCTACCACGGCGCCGAGCGAGCGACCGCCGACCAAAAAGCCATCCTCACTGCCTTCAGCCACTTTTCTTCCTTTCAGGCCGAAGTAGAGCATCACCAGTGTGGACAAGATAAAGAATCCCCAGTTCCACATAATCATTGAAGAGTTTTCCATGCTTCACCTCCCGGATGAATCATTCTCTCTAAATTTAACAAATATTTCTGGCATTTTTCACAATACTCTTGATTGCCCGGCAATTTGCCCGACCCGGGAAAAACGCCTGCTTCTCAAGACTCTGCCACCGGATCGCTAAGACTTTTTCCTAGTGAGCTGCCCGATGATCAAATACAAAAGTGACGCTCCAAACAGGGCAATGTTGCTCCAAACATACCCATCCAGGATCCAGTTATCGAAAAACATAGTTTTCTCCTTGTCCTTAGATTTCGAAGCGGACTCGTCGTAACCCTTGCCCGCTTCTTTCCGTTAGTACTTGCCGGGAGGCTGGGGAATGAATATCTTCCCTTCTGCCGGCTAGGTACTCATGTCCCCTACCGCGCCCCCGGTGCAAAATGTTTGATCGCACCGGTTTGTTTTGATCTCCCGGCCCGGCGGGCCTGCCAGCTATGCCCGGGCCGGGAGATTTTTTCAGTTCAACTATTTCACGTATTCCGAGCTGTTGAGTTCGGCGGGAATTTCATACTCGCCGTTGTCGCCGACAATTTTCAGCACCATAATGTTGGGCTGGGTGTCGTGGAACTCGTCATACTTAATCACGCCCACAATGCCGTTACGGTCAATGGTTTCCAAAGCGTCACGGATTTCCTTGGGATCGGCGGAACCGTTGGCGGCTTTGATGCCTTCGGCAATGGTCATGATGGTTTCATAGCCGCGCGAACCTTCCTGCACGCCGTCCCATTCCAAACCGCGCGCCTTCCACTGTTCAACGTAGTAGGCGGATTCTTCGGGGTTGGGGGAATACTGGGGGTAGTCAGCGGCGAAGAAACCAAGGTGATAGGTGCCGTTGGCCGGATGACCGCCGTTAAGCTTGGCGATGGTGTAAGGCCAGGAGCTGCCGCCGGTGGTCAGCACTTTCTGGGTCAGTCCCAGTTCGGAATACTGTTCCAGAATCTTGGCAAAGCCGGCATTGTTATGGGTCAGAATCAGCATGTCGGCATCGGAGTTCTTTATCTGGGTCAGGATGGGATAAAAGTCGTTGGAAGCGGCGTCAATATAGTAGATTTCACCGATCGCAAGACCTTCTTCCTTGAGCATGGTTTCAAAAGCGCCCACAGAACCGCGACCGAAGTCGTTGTCCTGAGCGATGAAGCTGACCTTGCTCACGCCAAGGGCCTTGATCGCCTTGCGGGCAGCCTTGGCTTCCTGAGAAAACAGCACGGAAGAAGTCCGGAACACAAAGTCGTGGGCCGGATGGGTAATTTCATCAGCGCCGGAGGTTTCCACCATAAAAGGAATGCCTGCGCGTTCAACACTGGGAATTACGGCCAGAGTGGCGGAAGAGAGCCAGCAGCCCCAGAGCACGGACACTTTGTCGCGGTTGATCAGCTTCTGGGCGGCGTTCAGTGATTCCGCCGGGTCGTTGCGACCGTCTTCCACGATGAGTTCAATCATCTTGCCGTTAATGCCGCCTTCGGAATTGATCTTTTCCACGGCGATTTCCGCGCCGTTTTTAATATAGTTGCCTTCAGCGGCACCCCAATCGGTCAGAGGCTGAACGCCGCCGATTTTAATGCTGTCGGCTTGCGCCACACCGGATGCGCCCAACGAAAGGGCCAGCCCCAGACCGAGAACTTTCAGCCAAGTACGCTTAAACATAGCTTTCTCCTTAAAACTTAAATCAGTTGTCACTAGCCGGGACCGTCACCTTCATAGCGCCGGAGCCCAGATACGCCTCAATCACCTCGGGGCAGTTGGCCACTTCATGCGGCTTGCCTTCCGATATCTTTTTGCCGAAGCAGACCACCGTCACCCAATCGGAAATGGACATAACCATTTTCATGTCGTGTTCGATGAGCAGGATGGCCTTCCCCAACTTTTTGATCCTGAGCAGAATTTCCATGAGCCGTTCCGTATCCACGGGGTTGAGCCCCGCAGCCGGTTCGTCCAGAAGCAGAAGTTCTGCGCCCGTGGCAAAGGCCACGGCCACTCCCAGAAAGCGGGCGTCGCCATAGGACAGGCTGTCCGCCATCTGGTCCTTAAGGTGGGCAAGCCCGAAGAATTCCAGGGTTTCAAGAGCCGCGGCCCTGGCCTCAACTTCTTCCTTGCCCACACCCGGAAGGTGCAGAATGTTCGCCCAAAACCCGGTCTTGAAGGTCAGGTTGCGGGCGGTAACAATGTTGTCCAACACGGTCATGCCGTGAAAGACGTGTGTTTTCTGAAAAGAACGGGTCATGCCCCGTTTGGCGATATCCACCGGCTTCATGCCGATAATGTTTTCGCCTTTAAACACAACGCTGCCGGTTTCAAACGGTCCGAACCCGGTCAGGGCGTTGAATACAGTGGTCTTGCCCGCGCCGTTGGGCCCCACCAGGCTCATGATCTCGCCTTCCTTAACCTGGAAGGAGACCTGATCCACGGCAATGAGGCCGCCGAAACGCACGGTCAGATTTTCTACGTTAAAGTACATTTATGCATCCTCCTTGGCGCCCTTGCGCTTGAACAGGCTCTTGATGCCGTCGCAGGCCACCGGATAGATGCCACGGGGCATAAACATGACAATGAGGATCAGCAGCACGCCGAAAATGAGCATCCGGTATTGCTCGGCTGCGCGCAGGAATTCGGTAAAGAACACGAACAGAGCCGCGCCCAGCACCGGGCCGAACAAGGTATACCGGCCACCGGCAATGACCATGATCATGAGGTTGATCATGTAGCCGAATTTAGACAGTTCCGGGCTGACCAAAGTCACGTAGTGGGCATAGAAACTGCCGCCCAGGCCGGTCAAAAAGCAGCTCACCGCAATGGCGACCATGATGTTGCGGGTGTGGCTGATGCCCACGGCCTCGGCCAGGTCTTCGGAAGTGCGCAGGGCAATGAAGATGCGCCCATAGCGTCCGTAAAGCATGCGCCAGGCCACGTAAACCACCAGCAGCGTCAGGAACAAGGCCAGATAATACAAACCGGGCATGGACATAATGCCCACGCCGAAGATTTCCGGACCGGGGATGCCTCTGATGCCGTTGGGGCCGTTGGTCACCGAAGTCCAGTTGTTGGCCGTGATCCGGGTTATTTCCGCAAAGGCGAAGGTAACCAGCACGAAGTGCGAGCCGCGCATTTTGACTGTTATTTTACCGATAAACAGGCCGAAGAGCATGCTCAAGATAGCGCCCAGCAGCATGGAACAGACAAAAGGCAGGCCCAGTTTCATCATCAGAATGGCCGAACAATAGCCGCCCACCGCAAAAAGCGCGTTGTGCGCCAGGGAAAGCTGTCCGGCGTTTAAAAGAATGTTGTAACTGGAGCTATAGATGGACCAGATCAAAAACATGATGATCAGGTGCATAATATAGTAGTCATCGACTATATGCGGCACGGCCAGAAGGCCGACCACGGCCAGGAGGACAATAATGAGTCTTGATCCGATATTCATGTCTCACCCCGCCTACTTTTTATTTACGTTGACGGCGATGAGGCCGTTGGGCTTGAAGATCAGGATAAAGACGATGAGAATGAAGGCAATGGCGTCTTTAAAGCCCGACGAGATATAGGCTGCGGCCAGGTTCTCGGACAATCCGAGAATCAGCCCGCCGACAATGGCGCCGGGGAAAGAACCCATGCCGCCGAGAATAACCACGGCAAACGCCCTGGACACTGCAAACTCGCCCATGGTCGGCTTCAGGCTGAACAAAATGCCCAGCATAATGCCGGCCACGGCGGCCATGGCCGCGCCCAGACCGAAGGTCAGCGGAAACACGCGGTTAACCCGCACGCCCAGCATGGAAGCCATTTCCATATCCTGGAAGGTGGCCCGCATGCTCTTGCCCTGCATGGTGCGTTGAATAAACAGGTGCACCGCCACAATAATGACCAGGGCGGTTACGCAGATGAACAGCCGGAAAGGCGTGAAGCTCAGGCCCATAATGCTGATGGACCCGCCCGGAAACGGCTGCGGAATGGCCTGGGGCACGGCGCCCCAAACCAGCAGGGCCAGGTTGGAGAAAGCAATGCTTACCCCGATCATGGCCATCATGTTGGTGTTGAGCTCCCGACCGCGCAAGGGGCGCAGCACCACCTGTTCCACACAGCAGCCGATAAAGGCCATGATCAGGATGGCCAGGGGGAAGGCCAGGAAGAAGTTAAGCCCGAGCAAAGTTACCAGGCTGTAGCACATATACGCGCCCAGCATGTAAAACTCGCCGTGGGCGAAGTTAATTACCCGCATGATCCCGAGGATCATGGTCATGCCGACCCCGATGAGCGCGTAAGCGCCCCCGATGATCAGCCCGTTCAAGCAATGTTGTATGAATTCAAGCATATCAGATCCCCTGGGGGCTAGATACCGAGGTAAGCCTTGCGGATGTAGTCATCTTCCAATAATTCGCTGGAGGGGCCGTGTTTGTCGATACGACCGGTTTCCAGCACATAGGTGTAATTGGAGATGCTCATGGCCAGGAAGGCGTTTTGTTCCACCAGCAGGATGGTATGGCCCTGTTGGTGTAATTCCTTGATAATCTCAGCAACGTGTTCAACAGTATTGGGGGCCAGGCCGAGAGACGGCTCGTCAAACATAATCAGTTTGGGGCCGGACATCAGCGCCCGGGCAATGGCCAACATCTGTTGCTCGCCGCCGCTCATGGTCCCGGCCAGCTGGGTGGCCCGCTCGGCTAAGCGCGGAAAGCCTTCAAAACATTTGGCAATCAGTTCCGGGGTCTTGGCGCGATTGGTAATGCCGCCCACTTCCAGGTTTTCCACCACGGTCATGGCCGGAAACACCCGCCTGCCTTCAGGGCAGTGGGCAATACCCATTTTAATGATGTCGTCGGGCGCGGATTTTTCAATATTCCGGCCTTCAAACACAATGGATCCGGCAAAGCAGGGTACAATTCCGGAGATGGTCTTCAAAAGTGTGGTTTTTCCGGCGCCGTTGGCTCCGATAATGCACACGCAGTCGCCCTGGGCAACGTTGAAGCCCACGGAGTGCAGTATCTGGGCCGAACCGTACTTGACACACAGGTTGTCTATTTTAAGCATGTTCTTTTCCTCGTTAAACTGCTCTAGAGCACTTAACACTTGAAATGATCTAACCGGTAAATGCTCCGACGGCATGAACCAACATGCCATGCCGCCCGCTGCAAAGGCGTGGGCGGAACTTGTTTCAGCCGCCGAGAGCCTTTGTCAAGCGCTAATTATTCTAACGGTTCAGACGCCGAATTCCTTTTTAATTTCCGTCACAATGCCTTCCACACAGGTCTTGAGAATCAGTTCGCCCTTGTCGGCAGTGGAGCCGTCCGGCGCGGTCAAAGAGCCGGGGGCCGGAGTCCAATCCTCATGGGGAGGGAACACGTCGTACAGCGGGAACTTGACCGGCGGGTGGGATTCTGCACGGGAGAGATCGACCAGGTCAGGGCGCACGGCCATCATGATGGAGGTTTCCATCAGTCCGGCGTGCTCGGCATCCCAGCCGGGCATTCCATCGGGGTACAGATAATCGAGCACTTTGGGGTCGCTGATATAATCCCAATAGGAGATGAGCATGGCCTTGACATTGCTGATGCCGTTGGTTTTGGCTTCACGCAAGGCAAGGTCAATGCCTTCGATCATAAACGCCTGGTTTTCAAAGTGGCCGTTCATCATTACGAATTTGCGGGCCCCGTGCCGAATGAGTTCGCGCAAAATATCGCGGATAACGGCAATATACGTAGAGCCGTCCAGAGAGGTGGTTCCGAGCATAAAGTTACCGCCGCCGGAGCGTTGCAAAGATTTGCAGCCATAGGGGATAACCGGGGCCACCACGCCGTCCACGGCCTTGGCCACCCGTTCGGACACCGTGCCCGGACAGACCGCGTCAACATTCAAAGACATATGGTAGCCATGCTGTTCCAGCGCCCCCAGCGGAACAAAGACTATGGCGCCATTCTTTAACTTGGCCTCATATTCCGGCCAGGTCATTTCGCCCATTAGTACACTATTGTTCATTTGTTGCTCCTAATCTGCTAAATCGTTGCACTCACACGTTTCCCATCCACATAAAACACGCGCCCCACACGGCGTGCTAACTACAGCTAAAAACGACTTTACAAAATACTGCGCAGATGCGTTTTCAAATTGACCTTTTTGTCCACGATATTCAATTTTTTGCGAATATTGTGGCGATGAAACTCCACTGCGCTATTGGAAATATACAAAATCGCCGAGATGTCCTTGTTGGTCATGCCTTCATTGATCATATTGGCAATCTGCATCTCGCG
>CAZNBK010000058.1:8828-11315 GCA_964571105.1 uncultured Desulfovibrionaceae bacterium | reverse complement strand
TTTCCGGCAGGGTCAGGCCTTCTTGTTGGGCAAGCTGTTTAAATTCGCGCATGTTGCCGTAAGAGTGCGGCGTGCTGCCGCGCAGCGGCGCTTCCCAGCCCTTCCACTGCAAAAAACCGCCGCCCACGGAATAATATTCCATTTCCAGCAGCGGCGGGTCATCGGGGCTACCCGTGCGCAGTTCCATGGTCAGAGTATTGCTGTATGGAAACTCCTGCGAAGCCGGGTAACCGCCCTTGATGTCGCTGGTGGAGAAGGTCAGGTGGCCGTTTCCGGTTCCGTCGGGCTCAATGGGCAGTTCATAGCGTTTATCGCCGCTGTCTTTAATCTGGTCGATAATATCCGAGGCGCAGGCTGTGGGGTGGTTGCCGAGCATGCCGGCCACAATGGCCGGCCAGGTGCCGTGCCCCACACCAGTGGCCGAAAGGCTGCCGAACAGAAGCACTTTAATCCGGTCTGCCGCCTCGCGCTTTTCTTTGGTCAGCCCTTTGATGCGCTGCAAAAAATCATACCCCGCCAGCATGGGCGCCATGGTGTGCGAACTGGAAGGGCCTGGGCCGATTTTGAATAATTCGGTGAGGGAGGTGGTAATGGCGGACATGGCGCCTCCAATGAAATAAAGATTACCGCGAACAGCGGGGGTTTGCTGAATTGTATATTACCCAAGCCGTCTGACGGCAACAATATGGGTTTTAGCCTGGCAATAACCAGACAGTTTTGCCAGGTTTCCGCGCTGTTTGCCCTGCCTGATTTTTATTCGGCAATAATGATTTTTGAAAAAAGAATAAAAGGCTCGCAGTGGAGTATTTTAAGCTTGAAGCCATATCTTGCTAAAATGCTCCGCAGAACATCTTTGCGATATGGCATTTTTGGATAGAGAGCCAGGCATTCTGCGGCTTTAGCCGACCGCCCCCACCCCAGGTTTTCCGACCTGCTTTTCGGCTTCGGCTTTGGCCAACTGATCGCAACGCTCGTTTTCCGGGTGATTGGCATGGCCGCGCACCCATTCAAAGCGAACCTGATGGCGTTTAAGCTGCTCGCTCAGGGCCTGCCAGAGGTCCACATTTTTGACCGGTTTTTTATCGGCCTTGCGCCAGCCGTGCTCCTGCCAGGATTTCAGCCAGCCTTTTTCAACAGCATTGCTGAGATACTGTGAATCGGTGATCAGGGTGACCTGACAGGGTTCTTTCAGCAGGGTCAGCGCTTCCAGGGCGGCCTGCAGCTCCATGCGGTTATTGGTGGTTTCCGGCGCGCCGCCGCTGAGGATGCGTTCAACACCCTTGTATTGCAAAATAGCTGCCCAGCCGCCCGGGCCGGGGTTGCCGAGGCAGGCGCCGTCTGTGGCGATGCGCACCTGCTTCATCAGGAAATGGCTCCCAGGCGGTGCCACAGGCGGGTCAGACATTCGGCCAGGCCGTGGAAGATATCGTCTTTTTCCACATATCCGGAAAGAACGACATGTTGGAGCTGATAGCAGAATTCTTCGCCCAGGCCGCGCCGGAGCAGGGGTGAAAATGAGAGCACGGCTTCCTTTTTGTCCGGAACCACGCCCAGAAAGACTTGCAGGGGCGAATCGCTGTCTTCCGGCCAGATAATTTCTTCTTTAAACACATGCACAGCGGCTTTTACCCCATAAGTGCTTTTAAGCGCCGAAACCATCTCGCGCAAGTTGGCAAGCTGGTCTGTGTTCAGCGTATCGGTCTCGTCAACCACCAGGCCGCGCTGAAGGATATGGTCCATCTGGCGTTCTGTGTTTTTCCAAAAACCCCAGACCACCGCGCACAAGACCATGACCAGGGCAAAAGCCCGCCAGGCCTGGCCTTTGCCGCGCGGAAACGGCGGCATGCGCCGCATGCTTAAAACCATGAATAACCCCTTGCCCCTGAAATCATTTTGTCAATTCCTCTATCCAGCCTTTAAGGGGTGTTTCCATGGCCTTGCGAATTTCTTCCATGCGTTGTTCGCTTTCGGCTTCAAAGCGCAGCACCAGAGCCGGTTGGGTATTGGAAGCGCGAATAAGCCCCCAGCCGTCAGGCAGCATCACGCGCACCCCGTCAATTTCCGTAACATTATACTTTTCCCGGAAATAAGCCTGGGCCTTTTCCACCACCGCAAACTTGATGTTATCCGGGCAAGGCAGGTGAATTTCCGGGGTTTTGGCGGTTTTCGGCCAGCCGGGCAGTTCGGAGAGCGGCTGCTGTTGTTGGGAAAAAATATCCAGGAAACGGGCCGCCGCATAAATACCGTCATCAAAGCCGTACCAGTTGTCGGCCATGAACATATGCCCGCTCATTTCTCCGGCCATGGCGGCGTGAGTTTCTTTCATTTTAGCCTTGATATAGGAGTGCCCGGTTATCCACATCAGGGGGTGGCCGCCGTGCTCTTCGATATCCTTATACATGAGGTGTGAACATTTCACTTCGCCGATGATGGTGGCCCCGGGCTTGCGGGACAATAATTCGCGGGAATAGAGGGCCAGCAGCTCAT